>NZ_JAFHAP010000002.1 GCF_016938855.1 Polycladomyces zharkentensis
CATGGATGGTCAGGCTGAGATTCTCCGCACTGGCTCCCATCTCGATGGCCAGCACCGCTTCGGCAATCAGGCTGGATTCATCCAGGTCATTGCCGACAAGGAGTCCAAACAGCTCCTGGGTGTGCAGATTGTGGGTCCGGAAGCATCCAGCCTGATTGCCGAAGCGGTGCTGGCCATCGAGATGGGAGCCAGTGCGGAGAATCTCAGCCTGACCATCCATGCCCACCCGACCCTGCCCGAAGCGCTCATGGAAGCGGCGGAGGGCGTGTTGGGTCACGCGATTCACATGGTCAACAAGTGACGTTCGGCATTCAAACGGAAATGGTCGCGTTTCAACGTCCCGGACACCGGGAGACTGCCAGCGGCGATCAACCGGTGTCCGGGTTTTTTTCATTCAACGCAGGAGTCAAAAAAACGGCTATCGCAAAGAGGGGTGAATGGAAGTCTCAATTCAAATCGAAGTGCGTTCGAACGGAGACCGACGTGATGGGCCATGATGCCAAGTATCCGGAGTATTGGAATGGGGATGTGAAGAATGGCACAACGGCGCCCAATTGCCGTTTGGCTCCTCTTGACTTCACCCTGCACCTGATCTCCGGCCCAGCTGAAATCATTCTTTGTCCTCACCGATCTTCGTATCCGTACAATAATCCCCAGCTGAAAAAGTAATCTTGATGCACAATGTTACAAAAAAAAGCCCCACTCATCATCAGTGGGGAAGCACAGGTACAAGCATCCATGTCACAAGCCGGCCGATTGCTGTAACCGTTTGGCGATTTCCATAAAGTCTTCTTTGGAAATACCGGGAGCAAATTCTTCGGGTACTTCTTCCAGATCAGGAATCGGTCCCCCTTCCGGTGTACCTTCAATCACTTCCAATGGTTTTCCATCGAGGGGGTGTTTGCCCTTCCAGATCATCGCAATATCTTTGTAATCCTGATCACTGAAGGTATATAAACGAAGATGGACCCCTTGTTCTTCAAACTTTCGTGCCGTTTCAAACTTCCGGTTATCCAAATTGGGGATAGGCAGCATCTTGGTTACATCCACGCCAGTGACAATGTCAATGGCTTTGGCATAAGCGGTAATATGCACGCCTCCCCGAACAAGCAGATAACCGATCATCTCTCGCACCACCGGATGGTCCGTCATCTCATATACTCGCATTTTGTGTGTACGAGCACCACACTCAAGAAAGAAATTGTGCAGCAAATCCAGCAGGAGGTTGCCGCTGTTGAATACATAATCTCCACTCCAAGCCTTTCCCATCGAATCCCCTGGAAGTGCCGTTTGGGCATTGGCAATAAAGTGATAAGTGTTACGTTTATCAACTGCGTTACGCAGGGGCGTACTATCCGGATCACCAGGGACAGTGGACCCGGTCAGCAACAGGTTGATCGTATTGGAAACCAGCTCCACATGGCCGACTTCCTCCGCCGTAATACTTGCAATCAAATCATAAAAAGGTTTTAACTTTTTCTTTTGCCTGAAGTTGAAGGATTGAAACAAGTAGTTATTCAGCGTGGACATTTCTCCGAACCGTCCCCCTAACAATTCCTGCACTGCTGCGGCAGCGTTCGGATCAGGATGGTCCGGAACGGGCAACTCAATCTGCAGCTTGTTAATGCGTTTAAACATAGACATCCCTCCTGACATCATGGAAAGTAAGGATTTTGGATCCACTAATGATGACAGGGAAGATACGGTCATGCCAAAGTATCAGATTTGAGATGACACTGTGAGGGTTAACAGTCTTCAAGAGATAAACAGGAGTTTGCGGCAAAACCCCAATGATCTGCTGCATGCAAATAAAGAATGACGAGTGATGTGGTAGAAAACATATCCTCTCTTAGAAGTAGACGGAATTCTAGTTTTATTTTATTTCTGTATTTGAAATATAATCAAAATTCGTATAAGGCAAAAAACTGTTGAAAGAAGAAACAATACAGGGGAAGCACCGGGAATAATCTACTATTCTTACATTTTCTCCGTCTATTACTACCTTTCACCTTTCAAAGACCTCGACAATTTCAGGACCTGAAAGATTGGAGAGGAATGAGAGAAAAGAAAGTCATGGTTCATTTGAACGATCCGGCAAGGGGAGTTGCGTAAACGATCGAAATCAAAAAAAGGAGAAGGATCTGTTCCCTCTCCCTGTTTGATCTACTCCAATACCAAAATCGCATGCGGATGTTGCCTCAAGTACTCTTCTTTCCAAGGAATCTCCACTCGGCTCCAAGTCTTCCCCCGATCGACCGACCGATAAACCCCCTTATTATTCAGTGCGTAAAATTCATGTGGCTCCTGTTGGGTTGCATCCAACATCGAAATGATGGTTCCCTCTGCCGGAGGCAATCCGTCGGAAACTCTCTCCCAGGGAGAATCCCCTTCTTTGCGGTAAATGTACGAGATGGGACGATGACTGTGATGAGCTTCAAATGGTCCAGGAGAAGCTGAAACGAGAACCACATCAGGATCTCGGGCATCAACCGCCATTCCATATAAATAATGATGCTCCAGCCCCTCTCCTGCAGCCGTCCATGTGTTTCCGCCGTCCCTGCTCTCCATATATCCGCGGCCGGGTGTACGAACCCCATCCCCGCATGCGGCATACAAACGGTCAGCTGCACGGGGGTGCATGAGCAAGGTATGGGCATCTAAAGGACCGCCAAATTTCTTGTCTTCCCACGTTTCTCCGTTATCGAGTGTACGAATGACCGCTCCTGCTTCAATCGATACAAACATGCGATTTTTTTGGTTGGGATCCGGTGTAATCCAGCGAATGTGACTCGTATGCGGACGGGGTGGAAACGCCCAAGTCGGCGTGGACGGCAACAAACGAATCTCCTTGTATTCATTCCATGTTTTTCCCCCATCGGTTGAATAAAACAAGGCGCTGGGTTCGGTTCCTGCGTAGACAACACCATAGTCACCGCTTTTTTGCGTTGGACTTACCGCCACCGCTGTTATGGCAGCATGATGAATGCCTTCCCCTCTAAATGGCTCGAAATAATTCCCTATATCCCCTGTCGGTCTCCATGAATCACCATCATCATCACTTAACCATAACCCGCGTCCAAACGTTCCGCAATATAAGCGACCAGGATGAAACGGATCTGAAGCGATAGAAGTTGGCTGCATTCCTTGAAAATGGTATTGTACCTTTTTACCATCCCATATAACAAGTTCCCGTTCCATACACAGAAATAATCTTCTCATGGTATCCCTCCACTAAGCGCAATGGTATACTGATTTTTACCCTTTGACCAATCAAATGAATTCTCCTTTTTTTGTGCAAAGATTACTTACATTTTCACAATGGGGTGACTACCGTACCACGTAAGGCTTTTGCGTCACTTTTTCAGGCCATATTCACTCTGACTTTGGGTTGATATGGATGGCGCAAGCGACACAAAAGACACCTTTCACGACGGTCTTGGTGAACAGTCAACCTTACGTTGCAGAAACGATACCGCTTGAAACGGCGAAATGATTTCCGGCGCGTGTTTCGCGCGGGAATGTCGGTGGCCAACCGACAGTTTGTCCTGTATGTATACGACCGCGGCAACGACGAACCGGTGCGCGTGGGTGTGTCGGTCAGTCGCAAGGTGGGAAACGCGGTGACGCGCAAATACATTCTTTTTCATTTGCAACATCTTCTGTGGCGATATCACTTCCGGCATGATAAAAATCCTCTTGTTACCTGGACAGTTTTTCATAATATATGATTAGATGGAGTAAAGGCAGCGAAGCTCAAATTCGGCGCCATTCACCTAATAAATAGATGACCCAAGTTGTTCCTGACCCAAGCTGTTGGCCAGGTGGTTGGAGAGATTGTTAAACCGGAGTCTGAAAATCAAGGGGGAGAAATGAAACAGCCATTGTTTCATACTGAGGCATTCAATCTGATGGGAATCCAACCTGTATACTCACTTGAACGTTTAAAATTAATCGCGGAAAAAGAAAGAGAGATGAACAGAAGATTTCCTCCGTCTTTAAGGGAGCTTTACGCAGTAGAGGGAGTTGAAGAATGGTTTGGAAGTCGAAACGCGGACAAATTGGTTCCTCTTCAACGTTTAGAACTGGAAACGCGGGAATATTGGGAACATGAATTGGGATTGAGATTCCTGAATATTCCCTCAAACATGCAAGCCAGTGAAGGAATCTACTTTTTTATTGAATGCCAGGGATGTTGGTCATGGTGGATATTGTTAAATGGAGCGGAAGATCCACCCGTGATCGTCGAATCACTTTTTGATGAAGCACAAATCCTTGCGTGCGACAAGCTAAGTGACTTTATCTTGGCCTGCGCATGGGATCTGTCAATCATGGATAGTCCCTCTTTTCAAACTGGACGCTACGAGTCTGAACAAGCGTTTCTTCGCTTATTACGAAACCGGTGTGTAGAGAAACCAACCACCCGTCTCGCTTCCACCGTTCATCGATACCGATTCAGGTATAAGGATTGCCGTCTCTTTCTTTTTGAAGAGACCTGCCAAATTTTTATTGCCGCAGAAAATGAGGAGTCGAAAAATGAATGGATGACAATGGTCAAGCCTTTTGTAATATGGGATACTTAGAAATTGACACTCCACACGGCTAAAGCCGTGGATTCTTGGGTAATGCCTTCTGCCGAAGCGAAATGGACCAAGCTTGGCGTTTGGCGTAGGTCCGGCGAAGCGAAAGGCGCTTTATGAAGTAGCGAAACTTATCAAAATCACCGAAAATGAGCAATTTGTATACTTGGAGCCACGTTTGAGATGCAAGGTTAAATACCGCGGATTCATGCGCCCGCCAGTGTTCCAACACTTCATTTTCCAAGCCGGGGATACCCCTTTTTCTCATCGTTTACCGGCCCCCATATGGGGGCCTTCTCAATGTGCCTGCTGTTGTTGGTTGGCATGTTGACGAAGCACGTACTTCATCACTTTCCCCATGCTGTTTTTCGGGCGGAGGTATAGATGATCACGGCGGGATCTTCCCCGATCACATCCACCTGCGGCTCTTCATCGGGATATCCTTTCACCAACTCCTCCAAAAAGGAATCGTCTTCTTCTATATCCATGCGAATTTCCTGCTGAAGGAAAGGAAGCGTTCCCAACAAAGGCGCAACCTGATCAAATTCTCCGTCGTAAAACAGAACTTTGGGGGTGCAGTCTTCCAATATGTAACGAATGCCATCCGTTTTGAGCCGCCAGTTGATCGGTACCGTTACGGCGCCGATTTTCGCCGCAGCCATATAGATAATCGGAAAATAATGACTGTTTTTGCAAATAAGTGCAACCCGATCCCCTTTTTGCACTTGCAATTGGAGCAGGTAATGGGCCAACTTGTTCACGATCCCATTGTATTCCCGGTACGTCATCCGTTTTGTCGGCGACACCACCGCTTCCACATCCGGTGACAACCGCGCCCGATGGGGAAGCAGCTCTCCAATGACGCTTACAGACATAGGAACCTAACCTCCTCATTTATAATCAGAACATTTTCAACTTTCGATTATATGATAGTATATTGATACCTGATACCTGATTGTAAACTGTTTGGCTTGTGATTTGAAATTTTTTATTATCCCCTTGACCGGGTAAGCGTAAAAGAATGGTCGGCCCGTTTCGATCTGTAAAAAAAAAAGCCGGGGTTTACCCCGGTTTAATGGCATTCAGACTCTTGAGACCGCCCTTCCCGAAAGTAAGTAAAGGGTTTTTCTTAGTGTGACTTGCCCCAACGACTGAAGCACCAGAGGTTCTCCCTTTGGTCGACGTGGGATTCTCGCTTCAGTAAACGAGGTTGGCCATCCAGGTCGTTAAAGTCAAACCAAAGTACACCAACCAACGATGCTCTGATTGTGGTGGTCATATCTCAAACGAAAATCGGCCGAGCCATCTGAATTTTGTTGTAGGGTTTGCGGATATGAAACCCTGGCGGACTGCAATGCGGCTCGGAACTTAGCCACGAAGTATATTGATCAGATCATCAAACAAACCATTGGCAAAGAAGAATCAACTTGATTAAAATAATAATCGGAACATAAACAGGGGCGATTCAGCGTCTGAAAGTCGAAACGGGTTCTCATCGGAGAAACCACTCGATAAGGTATGGCTGCTACGGCAGGCAGGAAACTCCTTGCCCGAAACCCGCATGGACTGACCACATTGGCTTCTGTCGATCTCCAGTGCGGTTTAAAGCGTTGGGATCGACGACCAGTTCATATGATAGACTTCCTTTTTGAAAGCAGTTGTGAGTAGAAACGCAACAAAAAGGAGGATTTTTTGTTTTTTCAGGGTGTTTGTGTTCTATCTATGTGGTTAGTGAAGACAGAATCCTGTGGAAGCTGGCGTGATGGTACTTAAGAACGATTGCTGGACGTGTACAAACGAAATCTGATGCGATCGGTGAAATCGAGTGGACCGTACAGTAATCCGTGCTCATCAACATGCCCGTGTGTTCCCAAAACCCAGTTGTGCTTTGGCTTAGCGTTAGTGTATGCTGTTTATCTCGTTGTGCATTTTAGAATTATTTCGACACCTTCACCTATTGTTATTGTTGTTGATAATAACATTTTACTCCTGTTTCAGGTTCTTCAGAGAACTCTTGCATAATTAATGTATCCCCATCTATCTCATAGGAAAGTGTGCCTTGATCCTCAAAGTTTGTCTTCCAGAAAAATCTGTTATCATCCAAAATTCGATATTCTGCATTATAAGTTTTACCATTTCGCTGAAATAACATCGTTGAATCGTCAAGCACCTCTAATGAGTCTACACATTTAGCATATTCATCGGTTGATTTCTGAAAAACCCATTTACCTACCAAATCGTTAGAACCAGTACATCCTACAATAAATAAGAAAACAAGCAATAAGGGAAAAAAAGATTTCATTTTTTCACTCCTATTCACTTTAAAAGTCCGACTAGTCGGTATTTATATATTATATTATTCTTTGTGTTAAATCAACTAGTTTATTGTGTAGTGGGAGGGATTTATCATCAATGAAAAAAAACGAAATGTCTGAGCGCACTGTTAAAAAGCTAATGGATTCAGGAATTGCTCTCTTCGCCCAATATGGATATAGCAACACAAGTATTGATCAGATTGTAAAAAAAGCAGAATTGTCTAAAGGAGCTTTCTACGCTCATTTCTCTACAAAGGAAGACTTCTTGATGAAGATCCTTCAGGACGGAATTAACTTTTACTTTGAGGATCTAAAAAGCATCTTGGACAGAAAAGATCGAAGCCTTATTGATGATTTCATTAAATTCTCCGCTGATATGATACATAAAACGCATTCTCAAGGTTTTTCTGCCGTACTATTGCATTCTGCCATGACTTGTCATTACTTACCCCAAGTGCAACAAGAGTTAAGTAAACAGATGGAAGAATGGCGAAACGATCTTACCCAGTACTTTGAGTTAGTGAAAAAAGAAGGGTTAATTGGTAGTCCACTTGATGCAAGAACGTTAGCGACTGCAGCAATGGCTTTATTTAATGGTTATAACATGCAGCATTACATTGATGATCGGATTGATATTAGTGAGATAATAAGCGTATTTAATGAGCTGTTACAAATTCAATCTCCAAAATAACGGCGTAGAAATCTGCTCTTGGCTCGTAGAGCCGTTCCAAACCGGGATCGGCTCCCGAGGGACTTGGCCGTCATATTCAACAAGGACTATGACTGGGTAGCTCGGTTATAGTCCTTGTTTGTGCACATAGACAACCGGGCTTTAAGTGAACAGAACTTCGCCACCCAGATGACGATCACGCAATTGTGGAGATTTGCTCCGGTTGGGCTGCTCATCTTGGGGTTCGCTGTGTATGGAGTGTATCGCCTTATTTCTTAAAACCCGTTATGACTCCTACTTAAAGGTGCCGGTTTCCGGCGCCTTTTTCAATCGTAGATCTTTTAACTTCATGACTGCTTTCGTCAGTCGGAACGTTTCTCCTGTTTTCGAGGATGAATTCAAAGATAGTCTACTGACAGAACGGAGATCAGCTGCAAGAATTTCTCCTCTCCGTCGAAGGTCTCGAACGGAAATCCGGGATGCTCTTCCTTTTCTTCGACCAATTAGGGATTGAGTCGCGTTCGCCTTCCAAGCGGACTCGCGTCTGATTCAACCGCTGTCAGCAGTTTCCCTCCAAGCATTGAGCAGTCGTTTTCTTGCTTTATACAGAAATGAAACTGGTCCCTCACTGTCAGAGACCAGTATGATATCGAATTCGCGATGAAATCGGATGAAAAGAGGACAAAATTCAGCTCGTCTTTCCCGTCCTGGTATCCGGTCAATGTCCCGCCTTCTTTCTTTCCTCCCGGCGGACGATCTCATGCACGATGAACGACGCCACATCAGGAGCGAGCGTACCCGGCCCGAATCCTGCGTCGTAACCCAATTCGAGTGCCAACTCATGATGGATGCGCGGCCCGCCGCAGATGAGGATCAACCGGTCGCGCAACCCTTCTGCCTCCACCAGTTCCACCAATTCGGTCAAGTTGGTGATGTGGACTCCTTTTTGCGTCACCACCTGGGAAACGAGCAGCGCATCAGCGTTCAGCTCGATCGCTTTGGCCACCATCTCCTCGTTGGGCACCTGGGAACCCAGGTTATACGCGTCGATTTCGGGATAGCGCTCCAAACCATACTCCCCATTGTAGCCCTTCATATTCATGATGGCGTCGATGCCAACCGTGTGGGCGTCCGTGCCGGTACAGGCACCGATCACCACTACTTTTCGCCCGATGCGCTCCCGGATGAAGCGGTTGATCTCGTAGAAGTCCATCTTCCCGGACTCCACCTTGGGAACCCGGATGTTTTGGTAATCAACGGAGTGTATACATTTGCCGTAGACGATGAAAAAGGTGTATCCCTCACCGAGATCGGCCATGTGATAGACTTGCGGTTCCTCCATCCCCATCTTGACCACCAGTTGTCGGGCCGCCTCGCGCGCCTCATCCCCGTAGGGAACGGGAAGGGAAAAACTGAGTTGGACGACCCCGTCATTCAGCGTGTCCCCGTAGGGCTTCACCCTCGTGAAGTCGATCGCCATCGCTCTCTCCTCCCCTGTTCGGAAGACCCAGTCGCTGTCTGAGTTCAGTTTCAAACGGATTGAAGTAGTCCTCTCCCTTTTCCAACACACCGGACAGTCCCCGTCCGCCATGGAGCGGTCGTCTCACATCGGCGAACATCCCGCGTTCAATGGCGGTAAACAGCCCGATCCGGCGTACTTCCTCCAGCATGGCGACTGCTTTGCCCAAGACCTCCTGTGCGCGCCGCTCAATCCGCCCACCCGGTCGGAACAGGATTTCCTCTCCCAGATGCCGCGCGTTGTTGAAAATGTATTGGGCGTTTTCGATCGCCAGTTTGCGGTCGTGAATATGCGGCGTATGCATCGCTTCCGTCATCATGCCCAAAAGTTGCACGCCCTGTCCCGTCAAGATGCTGACCAGGTTGAACATGGCATCTTGGATGTGGCCTTTGAAAATGTTGCCGGTCATGTGTTTGGTCGGCGGCATGTATTTGAGCGGGGCATCGGGGAATATCTGCCGGGCCATCTGGGCCTGGGCGATCTCCATCAAGAGTCCGTCTTCGATGTCGGGGTTTATCTCAAAGGCGTGCCCCAATCCCATTTGCTGCGGCCGAAGACCGGAGAGAAGCGCCAGTTGTTCGTTGATAAACTGGGAAGCCAACACAGTGTGAGCGGCTTCCACCGCGTCCGCCGTGGTCAGATAGTTGTCCTCCCCGGTATTGATCATGATACCGGCGTAGGCGTTGATCATCCGGGAGAAAGACTGGTCGATCAGGGTGCGCTGCATGTTGATATCGCGGAAGAGAATCCCGTACAAGGCATCGTTCAACATGACGTCCAGCCGCTCCAGCGCCCCCATCGCGGCGATCTCCGGCATGCACAATCCGGAGCAGTAGTTGCACAGGCGGATGTAGCGGCCCACTTCCTCTCCGACCTCATCCAGCGCCCACCGCATGATACGGAAGTTTTCCTGCGTGGCGTAGGTACCGCCGTAACCCTCACGGGTCGCACCGTAAGGAACATAGTCGATCAGGCTTTGGCCGGTACTGCGAATCACGGCGATGATGTCCGCTCCCTGACGTGCCGCCGCCTTGCCCTGTACCACATCCTCGTAGATATCACCCGTGGCGACGATCAGATACAGGTACGGCCTCGGTCCCTCCCCCAAACGGGCGATCAGTTCATCGCGCTGTTTCCGGTTGGCTTCAATTTTGTCCAAGCCGACGCGAGCCAACTCCGTCCCTTTCCGCCGGATTTCCGTCCGGTCCCGCAGGGGAATCCGGGTGAGGTCCAGCGTACCGGCCGCTACTTGTTCGGCGATCTCCTGCGGGTTCAGGCCGAGCGCGAGCATGGCGTTGATCACCCACATGGCCGCCCCCCGTTTCAACTGCCCCCGATCCTTCAGATGGTCCACCACCACATTGGGCAAAGGAACCCCCTCAGCATCCACGCCGTCGATGCCCATCAACCGCAACACTGTCCGCTCTACCGCCACCGTCGTACGCGATGCCACAAAACGGTCCACTTTTGCCGCAATGTCCGCCGCCGCCTGCCGTGCACGATTGATCTGATCGGGGTCCAGTCGCAATTTGGCCTCCATGATCCCCCTCCTCATTTGCCCTTCACCCGTGTCGATTGTTTCTTTGAGCAGCCAATCTCCGTTCCGCGTCCCGCACAACAAGTTCCGGCAGCCCCATCAACCGTGCCACCGACGTCGCCTGTCTCGGGATCTCATCACCCGGCTTGAGCGGTATCAATCGGTAGTCAATCCAGTCCCGCCAATTTTCCGGCCGATGGAACGCGGATGCGTCAGGCGGCCGTTTCCACCCCGCCGTCCGATATCCGCGGATGCCCGCCACTTCCAACACCTCGTGGTGATGCGTCACATGGACCGCCCAGTGCTCCCCGCGGGACAAATGAGCGGTTACCGCCGCAGACAATGCTGCTCCTTCCGGGGGATTGGTGCCCCTGCCCACTTCGTCCAAAAGGAGCAACCCTCCGGGGCATCGTTGCAGCAGTTTCCCCAAACGCGCCATCTCCCCGCCGAAGGTGCTCAATCCGCCTTCCGCATCCTGAGTATCACCGATGATGCCGGCGAGGAAAGGAACGAGCGGAAGCTCGCAGTTTTGGGCCGGGACGAAGAAACCGTAATGGGCCAGAGCCACGGCGACACCCAGTGTTTTCATCGCCACTGTTTTCCCACCCATGTTGGGTCCGATAATGACGGTGACCCCACGCTCCACCTCCAGATCCACCGGAGTAAATGTGTGTCCTTGTTCGGCCAGACGCTCCGCCACAACAGGGTGAACCGCCCCTTTTAACCGGATGGGACCATCCGATAAACGTGGCCTGCAACCGTTCCACCGCTCGGACAGCCACATCCTGGCCCACTGCAGGTCAAACCGTGTGACGGATGCCAGCCACTCCAGCATGACAGGCACGTCCGGACGAAACGAAGCAGCCAACCGCGCCAGAACTGCCGACTCCACTTCTCTGATCCGCTCCCCGATCCGCTCCCGCTCCGCCATCCATTCCTGTTCTTGAAGTGTGGGCTTGGCTCGGTATACGACATCAAACGGCGTTTCCCGCACGCGGGTCAATGCATCCATCGCCTCCAACTTGGCCGCTTCGGGAGAACGACGATCCACCACCCACTCACCCTCACGATTACGGCGAACGCTTGTCAACCGTTCGATCTCCCTGGCCAATGCCTCCCGGTTGTCGCGAATGTTCCGCTCACATGCCTCCCGGCGACGGCGCAAATCGGCCAACTCCGGATCAAACGCGTCATCCAACCAAAAGGTGGGTTCCAGTTTTGGACGCGGATTGAGTTTGTGCAAACACGTTTCGATCCGGCAAACGGCATCGGACGAAATCCACTCATGCAATGCCTGTCGGGTCAAGCATTGCGCCCACCGATGCATATACCACAACCATTGCTTGAGGTGAAACCATTCGGAGAGACCCGGCACCTCCCCACATTCCAACCGATGGAGGATCGGTTCCACATCGGGCATATGCCGCAAACACGCTTCCACCGATTCCCGCCAGTCGGGCTGGCGAGCCGTATTCATCAAACGCTCCAGTTCCTCTAGGGACTCCTGCCATGCCGCTTCCTGTCCGGGAACAAACGGTGCCAACGATCGCTTGGCCCGCTGACCGAACGGCGTAATCGGTTGAAACCGGGTCCAGATTTCCGGCCACGACAGTGCCTGCCCGGTGGTCTCATCCATCCACATGACCGCACCTCCCTTCTTTCCCGGCAATGAATTCGGGGTACGCCCTCACGCTTCGGTCGATATCGCATCCCGCACCACATCCATCACGGGAATCCCTCTGACCACTTCCTGCACCCGTTGTTTCATCTCGACGGGATCAAACGAAAACCCCTCCGGCGAAACGGGATTCACCGCGACGGCCGCCAATCGGACCGCATGCAGATACCGGATCTCCCCGCCCATCCGATACCATCGTCTGACCGTCGGCAATGTGGCAAAACAACGGGTCGGATCGGACAGCAACAACGTGAACGGCCGTCCGGTCTCCATCATCTGCCATAACAAACGATCAGTCAGGGCGCCGGGCAGTGCCAGGGCCGTCCATTCCTCCCTTGTCAAATGCGCCTGCCACACCCGTCGGTCCACCAACAAACTGGAAACAGGAAGCGAACGCAACTCTCCACCGCTCACCCCCACCAGGAACCTTTCCCGCAGAGCCGTCTCGACCGCATTTCGCTCCAGACCGTTTTCCGCCACGGGGAGCGTGAAGATCCTGACGGTTTCCTCCGCCTTTTTCACCACATCTTGCAAGGTACGCCCCATGCTGGCTCCGACCACCAACACGGCCCCTTGCGTGAGGAGCGGACTGGCGGACGCCTTGCGGTCATAGGCACCGTCCACCAACGTGAGCGGCACCCCGTGATGCTGAAAACGGCGCAAAATGGTCCGCACTTCTTCCGCCGACGGTATCCCGGCCAGTTTGACATGTGTCGAACGTGTGGATCGAGCAAGATAAATGTCACCGAGCAGGGAATGGATGGGAGTGGATGCAATCACCTCCCAATCGCCGCCGCGCAGGTCCAAACAGGCGCCCGCCGTCGCCACCCATGTACCACCGGGAACGCGGATGGGCGGCTTGGGTCTGCCGCTCCAAGCGTCCCGCTCTTCTCCGTCCACCCCGATGCTGAGGAGACCGACGGGCACACCGCATGACCGGGATTCGGCGATCAGTGCGTTCAACACCGTGGTCTTGCCGACGTTTTTTGCCAACCCGACAATGGCCAGGGAAGTGATTCCCTCTCTCTGCAAACGATTCAACAGCATGATCGTTACGTTTGGGTCAACTCCTTATCCTTGACGGTGTCTGCGGTTTTCTTCCGCTCAGGTTTGCGTGCCTCACCCGGATTGACTTCCCCGACACGGCGTTCTTCACGCGGCAATTGTTTTGGCTCGAGGTTGATGCGTTCGTCGCTCATCAATGCGGCCACGCCGACATTTTCCCCTTTGGCGGCTTGACACTCCGGGCACTCTTCCGGGTTGTGCGGTTTGTAGTGGGCCGGTTCCGGATAGGACGTGATCACCCCCTCAAAGTTGCGCAACACGGTTTTGGTCGGGCTTTGCGAAATGATGTAGTTGGGGCTGAGCGGAATTTTTCCGCCTCCGCCCGGTGCATCCACCACAAACGTCGGCACGGCGTACCCCGATGTATGGCCACGGAGAAACTCGATGATCTCCAATCCCTTGGAAACGGGCGCCCGGAAATGGCCGATCCCTTCGGAAAGATCGCATTGGTAGAGATAGTACGGTCGTACGCGGATCTTGACCAGCTCATGCATCAGTTTTTTCATCACATGCGGACAGTCGTTGATTCCGGCCAAGATGACCGACTGGTTGCCGAGCGGCACACCTGCATCGGCCAGCATTTCACAGGCCCGTTTGGCTTCCGGCGTGATTTCCTTCGGGTGGTTGAAATGCGTGTTGAGCCAGACGGGATGATACTTTTTCAGGATCTTGCACAAATTTTCCGTAATCCGTTGGGGAAACACGACCGGCGCCCGCGTACCGATCCGGATGATTTCCACATGCGGGATTTCACGCAGGTTGGAGAGCAGATATTCCAATATGCGGTCGTTGACCAAAAGGCCGTCCCCGCCGGACAGCAACACATCCCGCACCGTCGGCGTATTGCGGATATAATCGAGGCAGGCGTCCATCTGCTTCTTCGGCACACCCATGCCAATCTGTCCCGAGAAACGCCGGCGTGTACAATACCGGCAGTACATCGAGCATTGGTTGGTGATCAGAAACAGGACACGGTCCGGATACCGGTGTGTCAGACCCGGAACGGGAGAATCCGTATCCTCCAGAAGCGGGTCCTCCATGTCGTACGGCGTTCGCATCAGTTCACTGGACACTGGTACCGACTGCAGACGGATCGGGTCTTTCGGATCATCGGGGTCCATTAACAAGGCATAATAGGGAGTGATGTTGAGCGGGATCGTCTGATTGGAAATCTTCACCCCTTCGATCTCTTCCTCAGTCAGATTGACCACCTTTTGCAAATCCTCCAATGTGCGGATCGTGTGGGTCAATTGCCACAACCAGTCGTTCCACTGCTCTTCCGTCACGTCTTTCCACAATTCCACTTCACGCCAGTCGCGCATGTCGGATGACCCCTTTCTTGATATGAAAATCTGACGTCAGTCGACAGTGCGAATCACACCCGTTGTGCCGAACCCGCATAACGGGAAACGAACAACTTCCGCAACCCCTCACATTCCCGCAAGATGTCCAGAGTCAGTGCCGCATGTCCCCGAACGTATCCGTTACCGATCATCATTTGTACATCCTTGCCGACCCCTTCAGCCCCCAACGCTGCTGCGGTAAACCGCACGGCCATGCTGAAAAAGCAAACCGTCCCCCCATCCTTCGTCGCCAGAATGGCGGACAGCTCGGTACCGGGTACATTGACGCAGTTGATGGTGACATCGGCCAGATCCCCATCCGTCACCCGTTCCACTTCCGTCAGAACAGCGACAGGATCGGTGGCGTCCACTCGAATCAGGTCATCGGTCAATCCCAACGCGGCGATGTCAGCGCAAGCCTGTTGGCCATTCTCCAGCGCGATCACCCTTCCCTTGGGGCCTGCTCGCTTTTTCGCCTGATACAGACACAATATCCCGGATTTCCCTCCTGCCCCCATCACGACCACGGTTTGCCCCGGTTTCACGAGACGTACGGTTTGCGCCGGCGCTCCGCAAACATCCAGCGCAGCCAGCGCCACCCGTTCCGGGAGGTCTTCCGGCAGACGGGCAAACGGCCCGCTGGCAAACAGGACGGCTTTCCCCTTCACCTCCACCTGCCCTGTTTTCATGTCCACGTTTTCAATCGATTCCAAATACAAAGGCGTCAGCGTCAACGACACCAGTGTTGCGATTTTGTCTCCCACCTGCAAATGTGGATCGGGAAAACGGGGTCCGACTTCAGCTACACGTCCGATCAGCATCCCTCCGGAACCGGTAACCGGGTTGTGCATCTTGCCCCGCTCCCGGACAATCTCCGCAATGCGACGCTTCACCGCTTTCGGATCACCGCCCGCCTCCTCCTTCAACTGAGAAAAAGAAGCGGAATCGATATTCAACCGGAGTACGTCGATCAACAGCTCATTGTCACAACATACCGGACGGGCATCCAACCGCCATGCCGGCTGGGGCAACACGCCCGAAGGCTCCAGCACCCGGTGCAATCCCAGAGGGTGTCCTTTCGGAACAGATGCGTGCGTCAAATGGGTTCCTCCTTCCTTGCCGATCCCTCACCCTGAATAGTTGCAATATTTGTTCCAATACGAGTGACCCTTTATTTTCGGGCAACAGAAAAAAAGAGATGCCGATTTTTTGGCATCTCAGGTTGGCGCAAAGTTCGCGGGCTCCGGCTCCAAATTCCCGTTCTCCGGGTGATCTTCCTCCTGCACTTTCCGTCTCCGCACTGTGAGGATTAGGTCTGTCGCCATGGAAACCGTAACCCATGATAATATGACCAAACACATCACAGGCCACTTTATCAGCAGACTCAGATTTCAATGGCCCTCGAGAGAGGGTTTTCTTTTTTAAAGACCACGATAGGCTGTGAGGGTGTATATTGGTTCCTATTCAACAGCAGGAGGATCGTCTGGTTGTTTCCTTTCTCTGGGTATGTTATGATGACGGTGAGGAAAGCATAAACTACAAATGGCTCCAGGTGAGGGGACACCCGGAGCCATTGTGCGTACACTTCATCGACGGGACGGGGCCGCCGTCCTAAGCGGGAAGGGAAAACCCCAATGCCGCCTGGCGGGACCTCCGAATCCACTTGCTAGGGGCGTGGGGTTTTCGACGTTTCTTACGGCGTTTTCTGCTGGCCAGTCTATCGTAGATTTCCAGGGAGGTTTTCACCGCCCCCAGAATCGCTCCCACGATCACTACCACTTGTGCGATAGTCCCCAGTGCGGACACGCTGTCACCTCCTTTCGCCGGAAGTGACAACGGCCCCGCCCCTGGCCTCCGCGTACTCTTTGATTCTACCACATTTTTCATCTGTCCGGGATATTTACCAGAGTACGATATATAAGGGATTGCATTGTGGTTTAGGTGTTTATTAAATCGTTCACCGTATGTTTTTCGAAGGTTCGGATTCGGAACGATTTTCGCCGAAGCACGTCCGGATCGTCCATGGCGCAGGGCGCGGATCATGGTAAGCGCATTGAATATGACCTTTCTTTGCTATGGCCGTTCAATTCCCAGTTTTTTTATCCTGTACTGCAACGTCTGTCGCGGAATCCCCAGCCTTTTGGCCGCTTGCACCATATTCCCCCGACAATCCGCCATCGCCCGGCGAATCAACCGTTCTTCCACCTGGTTCAGCACATCGCGCAAAGACTGCCCCGACTCCCACTGCACATCGTCAACGAACGGGCCGTCATCCGCCCCCTCCAGCATGTATGGCGGAAGGTGCTCCAAGCCGATCACCTTTCCCTCCACCATGTTGATCGCGCCTTCGATCGTGTGCTCCAACTCCCGTACGTTTCCCGGCCAATCATATCGGGCAAAGAGCCGTTCCACCTCCGGTGCGACTCTGATCACATCGGTACCCAAGCGATCGTTGTACTTGCGAATGAAATGGGCGGTCAACAACGGGAGGTCCTCCCGCCGTTCGCGCAGTGGCGGCAGGGTGATGCGCACCACGTGAAGCCGATAATACAGATCCTTGCGCAAACGCCCTTCTTTGACACTTTCCAACGGGTCTTCATTGGTGGCCGCCAATATCCGCACATCCACCGGACGTACGCGGGTATCTCCCACTCGCCGCACGACGCCTTCTTCCAGCACCCGCAGCAACTTGGCCTGCAAATCCAACGGCATCGCCTGAATCTCATCCAAAAACATCGTGCCGCCGTCGGCCAGCTCAAACAATCCCGGACGATCCTCCGCGCCCGTAAACGCTCCCTTCACCGTACCGAACAAAATCCCTTCCAACAAAGCGGATGGAATTGCCGCACAGTTTTGTGCGATCAGGGACTGTTTTCCCCTTGGGGACGCGTGATGGATGGACTGGACCATCAGCTCTTTTCCGGTACCGGTCTCACCCACGACCAAAACGGGAGAATCCGTCGCCGCCGCTTTTTTCGCCCGTGCGATTTCCCGCATCATTCGCTCGTTTTGCGTCAAAATCTGCTCAAACCGGTACCGCTGACGTATTTTTGACACCCGACGCCGGCCCGGTTCGCGGATTTGCGTTTGCAGTTCGATGACGGTTTCGGACAGTTCCTTGATGCGCGTGATGTCTTTCGACACCTCGACTGCGCCGACCAAGTGCCCGTTGACGCGCAACGGCAATGTCGTGTTGATCGTCACGATCCGCTTCCCGTAGCGGTTGTGGTAGGTTTGCTGCTGGTTGTAGATCGGTTCGCCGGTATCGATCACTTTCAAAAGGGTACTCGTTTTTCGCGTCAACGAAGGGAATGCATCCAATACGTGCATCCCGATCACTTCCTCCACATCCATTCCGTCCAACCGGGCGGCCACGGGGTTGTAATACAGCGTGATCCCGTCCAGTCCCACCACATGAATCCCTTCGTCAATACAGCGCAACACCTCATGCATCATTTTTTCCGACATCGCCCCATGCGCCATGTTCAACACCGCCTTCCAAACAGGTGAATATGCCGAAAATTCGTCATTTTCATTTTAAACTGCCGAAAAATTGTCGTCCAGTGTACCTTTTTCATCTGGTTTTCTTGATTGAGGGGAAGACAAGTCCAGTATTCTCATCCATCCAAAAATTTTGCTCCATATGTTGCTACATGCGTGATGTTTGATTTTTTGTGATGTCTCCCATGACCACACCAATACCCCGGCATCCCTTTTTGAAAATCTATAAGAAACCGATTAAACCTTGTTGAAACGGCATGGATTGAAGTATACTGAAAATACCTATTTCCCCACGAAAAAGGAGGGTGAAGGCCGGTGTCACCAACCGTTTCGGATCAACAAGATACGCAGCATAAAAAGAAAAAAGAAGAGGAAGAAGAAAAAGAGCCATTATGGGAAAGGATATTGGATTTTATCTTCATGCCTCTTGATGCTGTCAAGGCGATCAAGGACTGGTTGAACTTATTGAAGTTGATCAAATGGATTTTCCAGGGAATTGCTTGGGTCCTCAGAGGAATTTGGAGAGTGATTACTTCGCCTTTCGATTGATCGGTGAGATCGGAAACAGGATGGTTGGTATATTTTAGGGCTACACAGTATTTAAATCGGGGTGACGGTGTCATTCCGGCTGTAGCAGACGGAAGCGGGAAGGTAAGTTTCATCCGTTTGGATGATGGGCTTTTTGATGCCAAAAGAAATTGTCAGGCATTATATTCCTAAAGATGCTTATTTCCGGTAAATCGACGAATCACCCGATAAAAAGGGGGTTTTTATTGACTACAAAAAATATGAAGAGAAGGGTACTTTCGGTCTTTATCATATGCTACTTATCTTTCTTTACCACCGCATGCGGTTCGTCGGTCATCGGTCAGACAGACAACTCACATCAAAAAAATTCACACCCGGTCAAAAAGGGGCCATTTCAAGCAGTTGAACCCACCCAACAAAACATTGACAAATTGCTGGCAGAAGGGCCGGGGATCTACGCAGGCAACAAATACGACAAAAAGAAAGTCGAACAGGAAATGCTAAAGGTGAAAAATGCTCCCGCAAGAGTCCAGTACAATAAAATGGTTGAGCTTTTGGCAGAAGACTACACGGACGCAAAAAGATACTATGAGAACTTTGATACCTCTATCGGACAAATGACGGCTCCACCAGATGCAAAAGGCGGTTCAACCGAAACAGGATCATCATCCCAAGCTAACAAGCAGAAAGTCAACGTAGAGATTCTACTAGATGCCAGCGGTAGCATGAACGCCAAAATTGAAGGCAAAACCAAAATGGAGATGGCCAAAGAAGCGATCAACAAGTTTTTGTCCTCTTTGCCCAAAGAAGTGAATGTCTCACTTCGGGTATACGGCAACAAAGGAAGCAACAAACCTGCTGACAAAGCCGTTTCATGCCAGAGCAGTGATATCATCTATCCGTTGCAACCGTATGATTCGGCCTCGTTCAATCAAGCGATCACTCCGGTCAAACCGATGGGATGGACACCGTTGGCACGAGCGATTCAACAAGCACAAACAGATTTGCAAAGTGAAACAGGGGCGAAAAACATCGTCTATGTAGTAAGCGACGGTGTGGAAACTTGTGGGGGAGATCCGGTGGCCGCTGCTCAAGCATTACACGCATCCAACATCCAGGCAGTGGTCAACATTATCGGTTTTGATGTAGATGATGCAGGACAACGGGCATTGAAAGCGGTAGCCGAAGCGGGTAGCGGCAAATATGCGACAGTTAAAACCGCGCAAGATTTCGATACGTATTTTGAAAACGAGAAAAAGGTTGGGCTTTTGGACTATTTATTCTGGGCGAATAAGAACTACGATAAATCATCCGAAATTGCGATGAAGAAACAAACGGAAGTAGTGAATACTTCGGTGGCTACTTTCAATAAAGTTTCCAATGAATTCAACAGGATGATTGATGCATGTCAAGTTATTCATCCGGATGACATTTTGGGCTGTTCCGGTGAACTCGGCCAGTTGATTAATAATCGTTACGAGCTGTTAAAGAATTGGAATGATCGAATGGAACAAAAAGTTTGGTGGGATATACAACACAATTGGGATCGGTTTAATGAGCGTGTGTCACGGCAACTGGATGAAGGAACGAAAACTCCCTGAACAGCCCTTGATGGGCTGTTTTTTTACGACGTAATCGGCGATTGTTAGATATCCTGGTTCTCCTTTTCAATATCGAGAATCCCATCAGAAACCAAAACTTGTTGTAACTACATACTTTTTAATTATAATGAAAATAAGTAGAAAGTTTTTATTTTCGCGATGGAAAGGAGTGTCTCGTTGTCACAAATGGTTAAAAGAAAAGTACTTTCGGTCTTTATCGTATGCTGCTTATCTCTCTTTACCGCCGCATGCGGTTCGTCGGTCAGCGGTCAGACAGACTCACATCAAGCCAACACTCAGAACACGATGGAGAAAAAGAAACCCATCCGGCCGGAAGATTTTAAAGCAGCGACAACCGTGGAGGGGATGCTGAGAGAGGGGCCGGGGAAATACGCGGGCAACAAATACGACAAGGCGAAGGTACAGGCGGAACTGGACAAGTTTCCGAAGGGTCTCTCCGCCCGTGAGGTATATAACCGCTTGATCTATTACCTGGCGGAGGATTACAAGCCTATCCTGAAAAAGGTGGAGGAGTTCAACCCGGCGGTACCCACGGATGCCAAAATGCCCGCTTCGGACATCAACAAGGATGTCAAGGTGCAGAACCTGAATGTGGAAATCCTGCTGGACTCCAGCGGAAGCATGGCGGAAAAGACGGACGGGGCACAGCGGATGGAACTGGCCAAACAGGCCATTCGCGATTTCGTCTCCTCCCTGCCGAAAGGGGCGCGGGTCTCCCTTCGGGTATACGGGCACAAGGGGACCAACAGTCCGAAGGACAAGGCTCTCTCCTGCAAGAGCAGTGAACTGGCCTACCCGCTGTCGGAATATGATGCAGGCAGATTCAACCAAGCATTAGACAGCTTCAAGCCGGGCGGATGGACGCCTTTGGCCGCCTCGATCCAAGCCGCTCAAAGGGATCTGGAAAAAGAAGCGGGGAAAGACACGCAAAATATCGTCTATGTCGTCAGCGACGGCGTGGAAACCTGCGGCGGCGATCCGGTGAAGGCCGCCCAGTCGTTGTATCAATCCGACATCCAAGCAGTGGTCAACATCATCGGATTCGACGTGGATGACGCGGGACAGCAAGCCCTGCAAAAAGTGGCGGAAGCAGGTGGCGGAACCTACCGAACCGTCCGTACCAAGGAGGATCTGAAAGCGGAACTGGAACGGCGGTACGAGGAGCTCCGGCAGGAGTGGGAAATCTACGAAGGCAAGGTGTCATGGGACATGCTCTTTAACGGGATCGACAAGCACAACGAGGCTGAAAGTATCGTCGGAATTCCTTCAGGAGATGTTAAACATTCGCTGTTCTGGGACACCGAGAACAAAGAAAGGGACTATCTCAATGATGCCGTGTCTTACCTGTATCAAAAAGGGATTATCGACTCAGACACCTATGTTGAAGTTGGAAATCTGATCTTGGATAGGTACCAGAAGCTGGATGATTACCGTTTAAAGGAAGAGATACGTCTGTCTAATGAAATTGAAGCCTACAAAAAACGAATGGAGGACAGAGCGAAACGAGGGCGGCAGCAGGTGGAAGAGAAAATGAATCAAAACTAGGCAAACTACAATGAGTTGAACTTTCGGTTACTCGTCACCGCGTAAAGGGGAGCGGAGATGTGATGAATACGGCAATACGGAGTTGGTTTGGTCGGCAATCGGGTGAGAGAAAGGTGATGATTGTCGTCATCACCTTGGGTCTCGCCCTTCTCTCCATCTATTATAAAGAGCGAGCGGGAAAACCCAGCCCTTTAGGGTTGGGATGAAAGCGAGCGTCGGACGCGGGAAGGCATCAGCCCTCTCGCAAGTCCGACAATTTTCCGTATTTCTCAAGTACCATTTTCATTCCTTCTTCGATCAAGTGCCCATACTTCATATCTTTTTCTACTGCCAGTAGCTTGATCTGCTTCAATAAATTCGCATCAACGGTTGTGTGTAATTCAGCACGACCTTCTTTGATTCTTGCCATCATTCATCACCTCTTCCTCATCATAACATGTCGTTGACGACATAATCAAGAATGATATAATGTCGTTAGCGATATTGAAGGAGGTGATTACGATGATGAGAACCTACAAATTCAGGCTGAAACCAACAAAAGAGCAAATCGAGAAAATTGAATGGACGCTGGGCATGTGCCGCTGGCTCTACAACTCTATGCTTGAGCAACGAAAGTTCGCCTACAAAAGACGCGGTATTACGTTGAACTATAACAAACAAGCAGTAGAGCTTCCGGAAATCAAGAAGGAGATCCCGGAGTTTAAAGAGATCCATTCTCAGGTGCTTCAAGACGTAGCCAAACGGTTAGACAAAGCATTTCAAGCGTTTTTCCTACGTGTACAACGCGGGGAAAGACCGGGATACCCTCGCTTTCAAGGTAAAAACCGATATGACAGCTTCACCTATCCTCAACTCGGGTTCAAGATCGAAGGGAAGTTTCTCAAGCTATCCAAAATCGGCGATGTGAGAATCAAACTACACCGCCAGATTGAAGGAAAGATCAAGACTTGCACCATTAAACGGAAGAACGGGAAGTATTACGCTTGTATTTCATGTGAGGTAGAGCCGAAGTCATCCCGAACTGGTCGACAAGTAGGCGTCGATCTCGGTGTGAAACATCTGGCTATCACGTCTGATGGCGAATTCTTCGATCATCCCAAGTACCTTCGGAAAGCGGAAAGACGGTTAAAATTTCTTCAGCGTATGGTTTCCCGGAGGAAAAAAGGGTCGAATCGTAGGCGTAAAGCGGTTGCGATGTTGGCGAAGGTTCACGAGTACATAGCAAACCAGAGAAGGGACACCGCGCACAAGATAAGCCGCTATCTGGCGGACAACTACGATCTAATCGCTTTCGAGGACTTGAACTTTCAGGGTATGTTGAAGAATCACAATCTGGCTAAGAGCATTGCCGATGCTGGTTGGAGGATGCTCGTGCAACTCACGACTTACAAGGCAGAGTGGGCCGGTAAGCAGGTGATCACAGTCGATCCTCACAACACGTCACAGGCATGCTCCGAATGTGGTCAGACCGTAAAGAAGACATTAAAAGAACGTATCCATCGTTGCTCATGCGGATTTGTGGCAGACAGAGATGTCAATGCCGCAAGAAATATCCTACATCAAGCAATTGGATACATTCCTGAACCGAGATACGGACAACTAGAACTAAACCTTTTCTAGGCTTGGACGAAGCCTTCGTGGATGGATGTGGGTTGCCACGCCAGATGAAACGAGAAGCCCACGGCTTTAGCCGTGCGGAGCAAGTCACTTCAATGTAGGATGGTTGGGTGATGTCAGGCTCCCAGGGATTGCAGTTTCAGATCGGAGCGGGTATCTATGGAGGGGGAATAAGTGAAAACCTTCAAACTCGTGGCTTCTTGGATATTTGTAATCGTTTCCGTGGTCGGGTTACTTTTTGCACTACTTTACGAAACTTCTTCATTCCTATTTGTAACGACAACGGGTCCGGCGTTGATCGCGGTATTTTCCACCGATGATCCGTCCACCCCGGCGATTGTCCCTTTCCTGATTTTTGTGGGAGGGTACGGGCTTGAAATTGGTTGGTTTGTGCTTCTGTTCTTTGCTGTACGAATCATTGTGCGGTCATTCAAAAAAGAAGAGCAAGATAAAATTCCTGTGTAAACGCCGGGAGGCAGCGTTGATGAAATACCCCTTGAAAAGATTATTGATGGGAGTGGTCTGCACTTCGCTCTTGGTAAGCGGCTGTTCACAAACCATCCGTACATAAAGATCACACACAAGCCAAAGAATCCAAATCCCCTGCTGTTGCTACGGACAATCATCTCGCAAAAGCCACAGATATCCAGGGCACTTAAGCAAAAGCCGGGGAAATTTTCCGGGGACCATTTTGATGAGAACCAACTGAAAAAGATCATCCAATCATGGCCAAACAACATGTCAGCCCAGGAGGCATACAGCCGCATTGTTTCTTTGGTGGCGGAAGATTACGCTTCACAGGTGAAAAAGCTGGACAACCTGGATCCGACGATAAAATCCAATATCAAACAACCGGGCAGCATGAAGACGCCCAACGGAAAACCGCTCACCAAGATGAATGTGGAGATCCTGATCGACAGCAGCGGGAGCATGGCTGGCAAGGTTCAGGGACAAACCAAAATGGAGCTGGCCAAGCAAGCAGTTCAACAATTTGCGGCCAATTTGCCGGAAGGGGCCAATGTCGCAGTTCGCGTTTACGGAAATAAAGGAACAAACAGCGAAAAAGACAAGTCCATCTCTTGCAGCAGCAGTGAAATCCTTTACCCGCTCCAACCCTATGATGCCACCCGCTTCCAACAATCCATTGCCAATTTGAAACCCGTCGGGTGGACACCGTTGGCGGCTTCGATCAGGTCGGCACAAAATGATCTGGCCAAACAGCAGGGAGAAGGCGCCCAAAACATCATCTATGTCGTAAGTGACGGGGTGGAAACCTGTGGAGGGAACCCTGTCCAGGAAGCGAAAAACCTGCATCACTCCAACATCAAGGCAGTGGTTAACATCATTGGTTTTGATGTGGATGATGCAGGACAGAAAGCGTTGAAAGCAGTCGCCGAAGCGGGTGGAGGTTCCTATCAGACGGTGAATAATCAAGAGGATTTGAAATCCTATTTTGAGAGGGAAAAATCACGGTTACGTGATGAGTGGATCGAGTGGGGAAATAAAAGCTGGTCGGATGTCATGGATCAATCGTTTCACAAGTGGGACCAACTGCATGAGATCATCTTCGCTTTACATGATATGAACTCCAGGGAACTCGATCATTTATCGTCATTGGAATCGCTCTTGTTGGATGCCGGGAAAATTGAAAATTACAATGCGTTACATTCGATGGTTTCGCAACGGTTTGAATTGATCAAAAAATACATTGTAGCAAGGGATAAGCGTATCGAAGCTGCGATAAAAAACAATCAAGAAAAAACCTTGGACGACATCCATAAAAAAGAACAGGAGGCGCGAGATCAATTGAAATAATCGAGTGATCGCGTGCCAGGCACAATCGGTTATCAGTGGTTCCGGACGGCATTCGAAATGAATGCCGTCGTTTGTTGTTTAGGCCGGCTCTCCTGCGACGACTTGCTGCCCACAATCCGTCCAAAGTGCCGCAGCGCCCAATACGCCGGCATCCTCTCCCAATGCGGCCGGCACCACTTCGCACGTTTCTCGGAACGGCGCCATCAAATAACGGTCCAACTGCTCTTGCAACAAGGGAAACAGCACATCGCCGGCACGACTGACACCGCCGCCCACCACGATTTTCCCTGGATTGAAAATATGGATCAGGTTGGACAGCCCGATTGCCAAGTAACGCACGGTTTGACGAATGATGTTTTCGGCATGGGCATCCCCCATTCGATACGCCTGAAACACGTGTTCCGCCCGGACCACCCCGCCATCTTCCGCAGCCAGTGAATGAATCGACGACGACGGATCCGCCGTTTGACCCAGTTTCGCAATGGCCGTACCCGACGCCAGCGCCTCCAGACACCCTTGTCTGCCGCAACCGCAAGGCGGGCCTTCCGGATCGACGATGGTATGGCCAATCTCTCCGGCAAACGTATTTTCGCCGCGAAACAACCGGCCGTCCAATACCAAACCGCTACCCACACCCGTGCTCACAGTCAAGTAAATCATCGTACCCTTCCTTTGGCCGGCACCGAACCGATACTCTCCCCAAGCCGCGGCGTTGGCGTCATTCTCCAGCTTGACGGGTATGCCCAAACGATCCTCCAGCGCCTGACGCAGCGGAACATTCACCCATCCCGGAAGATTGGGAGGAGAAAACACCACACCCGAACGGGAATCCAGCGGACCGGGCGAAGCCACCCCGACTCCTTTCACGGTGGAGCGCACACCGTCCATCAGTTGGTCAATCGACTCAACCAATCTGTCGATCACCGCTTGCGGGCCTTGTTCCACCCGTGTCTCCAAGCGAATGCGGCGCAAAATGGAACCGTCTCGATCGACCAATGCCCCGGCAATTTTGGTGCCACCCAAATCAATCCCCACATATAAACCTTTCATGGTCATTTCATCACCTCCTTTACAGATGAACCGCCTGAAGGCCACGGCGTCCAAGTGACCTGTGGTGCTTTATCCATGCGGAGTGTCAACCTTTATCCCCTCATGCCGGAACTTCCGACACTTTCAATGAAGTAGCGTTGAAAAAAGAGATACAACACGATCACGGGCAAAGCCAACATGGTGTTCACTGCCATGATACTGCCCCATTGTCCTCCCTGCCCTTCCAGACCGAACAAAGTGGCCATCTGCGCCAGCGGCATCAATTCCTGATCACGCATGACCAAGAGCGGCCAGAGCAAGTCGTTCCAAGGTCCCATAAATGTGAGAATGGCGACGGTGACCACGGCCGGTTTGGAAATGGGCATCATGATCCGGAACAGAATACGCCATTCACCCGCCCCGTCGATCCGGGCAGCATCAATCAACTCCTGAGGGACGGTGAGGAAAAATTGACGAAAGATAAAAACCCCCAATGCATTCATGGAAACGGGCAGGATCAGACCGGCAAACGAATTCATCCATTGCAGTTTCACCACCATAATGTACAGCGGGATCATGAGCAGTTGAAACGGAATCATCATCGTCAACAACATGATGGAAAACAGCACGTTTCTTCCCCGAAACTTCAGACGTGCCAAGGCATAGCCCGCCATCGAGGTGAAAATCAACGTGATCAGCGTTACGCTCCCTGCAAACACGAAGCTGTTGAGCAACCCTTTCCAGACCGGAATCCGTTCGAACATGTAGCGGTAACTGTCCAAGGTGATGCGCGAAGGGATCAAATCGAGACGGAACACTTCTTCCGGAGTTTTCAATGACGCCAACAACATCCAATAAAACGGGAATACAAACATCACCGCTCCGGCCACCAACACGATGTACAAGCACCCTTTTTTGATCATATTGCCGATTTTTCCGCCCATATCGCCTCCCCCTTCCGATTATGCATGCCACGTTGACGCATGGTATCTTCAATAGGTTACGTCCTTTTCCAACAAACGCTTTTGAATCATCGACACGCCCAGGATGATGAGCGCCAGCACCAATCCGATCGTGGCCGCGTACCCCATATCCAGACTTTGAAAAGCGTTTTTGTATATGTACATCACGACGGACAATGAACTGTTGGCCGGACCCCCACCTGTCATAATGTACGGTTCGGTGAACAATTGGAATCCGTTGATGGTCGACAAGATCACCACCAACAGCATGGCCGGGTTCAACATGGGAATCGTGATCCGGAAAAAGCATTGCAACGACGTGGCGCCGTCGATCCGCGCCGCTTCGTACAATTGTTTGGGAATGCTCTGCAATCCGGCCAAAAAGATGACCACGTAATATCCGAGGTTTTTCCATGCGGCCACCCAGGCCAGCGATGGCATCGCCCATGCTTCACTGGTGAGCCAGGGAACCGGGTGCAAACCCGCTTTTTGCAGCAACCCGTTGATCAAACCGTCATCCGTGGATAACATCCACGCCCACAAAAACGAAATGACCACCCCGGAGGTGACGACCGGCAGGAAATAGGCACCCCGGAAGAAACCTCGTCCTTTCAACGGTTGATTCAGCGCAACCGCCAAGATCAACGCCAACCCGATCTGCAGCGGAATATTGATGAGGATGAAGCGCAACGTGTTCCACAACGATTTGAAAAACAGGTCATCGTTCAACAGTCGCTCATAGTTCTCCAACCCGACGAAGGGAATCTCCGGAGACACCAGATTCCAATCATGAAAGGTCAGCCATACAGAAAAAAGGACAGGATAAGCCATAAACACGAGCAAAAAGACCACATACGGGAGAACCAACCAGTATCCGGCCCTCTTTCCTTTCACGTTTTCCCCTCCCTTTCATCGGGGCAAAGGAGGAGATTCCCCTTTGCCCCGGAATGCAAGGTTATCGGGATCGTTGCAGGATTTGATTCACCTTTTTCTCCGCATCGGACAATGCCTTACGTGGATCTTTTTTCCCCATGACAGCCGCTTGCTGGTATTCCAACGACAATGCGTCAAACACATCCGTGATTTTGTCCGAATCGTCGATGGCCCGCGTATACGGGGCTTGTCGGACAAACGCGCCGAGAACGGGATTTTGGTCCAGATACTGTTGAACGGAAGAATCTTCGGCCAAATCCTTTCGGAACGGTATTTGCTGTGTCATTTTCAAAAACTTGACGTCATTCTGTTTACTGATCAAAAATTTGGTGAACTCCCAAGCCTCTTTCGGATACCGAGTCGAGCGGAAAATGGCAATATTCTTCGGGTCTCCGTAAGTGATGCGCAATTTCCCCGTCATGTTGTCGGGAACAGGAATGGACATAACCCCCACTTCCATCTTCGGCGCCTGCTTTTTGATATCGGCCAGCGCCCACGGTCCGGTAATCACCATGGATACTTTTCCCTGAGCAAACAAATTCTCTTTGAACGTGGATTGCGGCGCGATTTTTTGCCGGAAAAGCGTGCGGAAGAACTGCATCACTTGCAATCCTTTCGGGTTGTTGAAATCCGCCTTTCCGCCTTTTAAGAGCGTTTTCCCTTCCGTCGCGGCCACATACCAGGGGTAAAAGTCAAAGAACCGCTGCCACCAGGTTTGTTCCACATTGGGAGCGATCGCCCAAATGTCAGGTTTGCCGTCTCCGTTCGTATCGCGCGTCAACTTGCGGGCGGCCGCGAGGAACTTGGAGTAAGTGTCCAAACCGGGTTGGTCGGGATTCAGACCGACTTCCCGAAAATGTTGTTTATTGTACAGGATCATGATCGGGTTGCCTTTCCATGGAACTTGATACAAATGCCCGTCCTTGGATTTGAACGCTTCCACGGTTTCTTTGGGAGTCCGCTTCAAAATCTCTTCCATCGCACCGTCAATGCTGTCGATCGGCAGCAACCCTCCGGCTTCCACAAATTGCCCGATGGCACCCGGATTGATGTTGGAGCACACATCCGGTGTCGTTCCTCCCGCAATCGAAGTCAACAACACTTCTTCCGCAGACCGGCTGGCCGGAAGCGGTTGCATTTTGACTTGAATGTTGGGGTGTTTCGCATTCCACTCTTTCACCACTTCCTTGGCGAATGCCACTTCCACCGGGTTCGCGGCCGGCCAGTACGTCAGTTCCACTTTCCCATTGTCCTTCCCACCGGAAGTGCACCCAACCTGCAACAGCAACATCAATGCCGTCACGATGATTCCTACGCGCTTCACAAAAGCTCCCTCCTCCTGTGAAATGGTACGTAAAAATCTCTTCCAGCACCAATGCTGCCGCGCCTGTCACCGCCGACTTCCCGCCGAGGAAAGACGGCACAATTCTCACCTGGTCCCGGCAAACCGATAGGACACGCCGTTTGGCAATATCAGCGGCGATCTCCACCATTTTGGGATACGCTCGGGGAATTTTTCCACCGATGATCACTTTTTGCGGTTGAAAGGCGTTCACGATTCCGACGATCCCTATGCCCAAAATGCTGAAGCTTCCTCCACCACACGTCGCGTCAAAGGATCTCCTTTTTGAAGCGCTTTCAAATCGAGATAGCCAATCGAACAACAGCAATGTTGGAACTTGTTCGAAAAGGACTGGAAGTGTCGGACGCGAGAGGGGGCTATCCCTCTCGCGTCCGACACACCGATTCATCTCACCGCTCATAGAAGCGGGAGTCTTCTCGGTGCATGATGATAAAAGGACCTCCCGGCGCAGTTCTTCACCAATCCGGCGCACCATAGCCAGCCCGGATGCCATCGCTTCCAGGCAACCATAGTTGCCGCAATAACAACGGGGCCCGTCCAGATCAATGGTGCCATGACCAATCTCGCCCGCACCGAATCGATTCTCCCTGTGCAGCCGTCCCCCGATGACGATGCCGCCCCCGATTCCTTCGCCCACCATGATGTAGATCAAATGATTGGCATCTTGTCCCGCACCGAACCACTTTTCCCCCAACGCCGACACGTTCGCGTCCTTTTCCAGTTTGACGGGGGTACGGAGTTCCTCTTCCAACCGTCGTCGAAAAGGAAACACGCTCCACCTCGGAAGATTGGGAGGGTGAATCATTTCACCCGTTTCCTCATTGATGGGACCCGGTGCGGATACCCCCACTCCGAGAATTTTGTCTTCCACGATCCCTGCTTGTTTGATCAGTGATTGAATCAAATCCGCCACGGATTGTACATAGTCTTCCGGTTCTCCGCTTTCCGGCACATTTTTCCGCGCCTGAGCGACAATTTGCGTCTCAAAGTTAAACAACGCCACTCTGATATCGTCCACCGACAAATCCACACCGATCACATAGAACGCTTCCGCATTCAGCTTGTACAACAACGGTTTCCGTCCGCCGCTGGATTTCCCTGCACCAAGAACGGAAAGAATCGAAGATTTTTGTAGTTCCTTCACGATATTGGAGACAGCAGGGAACGTCAACTGAGTTCGCTCTGCGATTTGCGTGATCGAGACCGGTCCGTTTTTGCGGATATAATCGAGAAACTTTTTTGACCAAATGATGGTCTCCTCTCAACTTCGTGAAACACCCCCTTTTCAAAAATCATTTAATCAACTTCTTATATTCCACCTGTCCACTACTTGCATGATCAGATATATCCTGAATCCAGATTGCACACACAGATTGAAATGAATCTTATTAAATAACCTTTAATAACCAGTTCTGATTATACCATAAACTGAATTCATCACCAATATCAATCATTCAGAATAATTGGGGGTTGCGGGAGTGAGCGGGTGAATGACACTTTACATCATGTTCCTCCTCCTGCCCCGATAAAACATCAAACAAACGACCTTTCCCGTCGTTTGTTTTTCACGTACAAATCGGTTTGATTTTTTTGCAAAAAGGTATATATAATAATGGCGGCAAGAAGGAACCCTGGGATCGGTCCAGCTTCATTCAATCGATGCGTGACACAACAGTGATCCACCAGGTTGGCGGCCCGCGGGTCGCTTTTTCGTGATGTCACGATGTGAAAGACAACTTACAGCACGAACGCGGTCGTTGCTCGTTACCGTCATATCTCAACCTCCTTACCCCGCCAAATGACGGTAGAAGGAATGCAACCCGCACATCAGACTCCTTCTCACCATTTCATTCCATGAGTATGACCGCACATCCTTCCTTACGCTACCCGCCGCAAGCAGGTAACGACGTCACCCCTCAACCGAATAAGGGTAGAAATCAACAGAAAAGATCAAAACCTTGAATCACAAACGGTCTGTCTCCTAGCTGGAATTGTTCAAAAATTGTACAAATCATTTTCCTTTTCAACGAAAGAAAATCTATTATAATGAGAGTGTAATATTACCGTAATGTTATTGTCACCCAAGCGAAATGAGATCGAATTTTCCATAAAGGAGGGAATCGTCATGGCAAGCTATCGTGGGAAATATGTGATGGGAGGAGCCAAAACCGGCCAACCGATGGATTGGCTTCAACCCGGAGATGAACTCTCCCTTGTGACCGCAGGTAAAAACATCAAACTGTCCGTGAAAGACACCTACCGCTACGAAAATCGTCGGGTATACGTCACAGACCGTTTCGGATTGATTTTCGCCGATGAATTGGTAGCGTATACGATGCCGGTATGGAACAAAACAGCATCCGTCCTCCGTAAGCCTGAAGCGATCTGATGTCATATCCGCTTCATACATCAGATGATCAGTTGTTTTTTTCGTAAGTTCCTACCTGTTTGTATGTCCGTCAATATTCTACCACGCTCGATGGAAGCATACCGATTTGCCTATTCGCCTGCCACGGAAACCACGAGCCGATTCCGCCGCCGATCCGGGAGTCGGCTTTTTCATTTTTGTTTGCAGACGAGGAGGTCAACAAGGTGAAAGTACTCCGTATCGTGGGGCAAGTGTTGTTGATTCACGCATTTTTTCTGATGGGGGAAGGATTCGTCCACTTGTCCGGACTGCCGGTCCCCGGGAATTTGGCCGGGTTGGGATTCCTGTTTACGGCGCTTTGTTTGGGGTGGATCAAAGTGTCGTGGGTGGAGGAGGGCGCGCGTTGGCTTTTGGCGGAACTGCTTCTTTTCTTTATCCCTTCCGCAGTCGGAATCATGCAATATCCGCAGGTGATGAGCATCCACGGATGGCCCGTCTGGCTCACGATTGCGATCGGCACTGTGTTGGCAATGGCTTGCACCGGCTTAATGGCCGACCGGCTAAACCGGGGAAGCCGGGAGGTGACGGAATCGTGACCGGATGGACAACGGCGGCCGGCCTGCTGGGCACTGTTACTCTTTATGCCGTTTGCAAATGGGTGCATCGCCGCCTGCCGATCATCTGGCTGTCACCGGTGGTGGTGACTCCGATCATCTTGATCGCATGGCTGAAAGGATGGAGAATCCCCTACTCACAATACCATCAGGGAGCAAAATGGCTGACCGATCTGTTACAACCGGCCACCGTTGCTTTCGCCGTTCCCATGTACCGCTATCTCCCGATTTTAAAAAAGCATGGACGGGTGATCATCACCAGTGTGGGGGCCGGATCGTTCGTCGCCATCATTTCCACCCTGTGTCTGTCCGCCGCCGTCGGGACCGACCGGCTGATCACCCTAAGCCTGATCCCCCGGTCCGTCACCACTCCCATCGCCATGGAAGCAGCCAAAATCGTGGGAGGCATACCCGCTCTCACTGCGGCTTTCGTCATCGTCACCGGCGTCTTCGGCTATGTCAGTGCCCCATTTCTCATCCGCCTGCTGCATATTCGAACCCCGATCGCCCAAGGCGTGATGATCGGTACGGCCGCACACGGCATCGGCACTTCCAAGGCGTTTGAACTGGATGAGCAAGTGGGCACCGTCTCCAGCCTGTCGCTGATCGTTGCCGGTTTGGTGACGGTGGCGATGGTGCAGATGGGCAAAGGATGGTTTTGAACAAAGAAAAAGTGGAAAAGGCGGAAAGACCATGGGTTTTCCCGTTTTGTATATCTCACGCTTGTTTGTTTCTCTTTTCATTCCACCGCCTCCATCAGCAGGTCCGCCAGATGGACGGCACGCATGCGGTGTTCCAGACCCGCCCGACGGATTCCCCATTTCATTTGCAGGAGACAACCCGGATTGGAGGTGACAAGGATGTCTGCCTGCGTGTTTTTGACATGGATCATTTTTTCATCCAAGATTTGTTTTGACATCTCCGGATGGGTCAGATTGTAAATGCCGGCTGACCCGCAACAGCGGTCCGATTCGAACAATTCCACATATGTCATCCCCGGCATCCGGCGCAATATATCTCGCGGTTCGGTGACACGCATGCCGTTTCGCAAGTGGCAGGAATCCTGATAGGTCACCCGATGTTCCAACCGCTTCAACGGAAGATCGTCGATCCCATCCGCGACAAGTTGGCTGATGTCACGCACCCGTTCGGAGAACCATCGGGCATCCTCCTCCATCAGCACGTCTCCTTGGAAATGATGGACGTATTCCACCAGCATCGCCCCGCAGCCGCCTGCGTTGGAGACAATCCAGTCCACCTTCGCATCCCGGAAGGCCACAATGTTGTCGCGGGCCAGTCGTTTGGCCGCTTCCTCTTCTCCGGCATGGGCATGCAATGCGCCGCAACACCGCTGTTTATCAGGAATGACCACTTCGTAACCCGCCTTGACCAGCAACCGGGCCGTATTGCAGTTGGTTTCCGTAAAGAGCACATCCATGATGCAGCCACGAAACAGCCCGACTCTCCCCCTCGGTGCCCCCTCAGGCCGGAGGATTCCCCCCAACCGCTCACGTACCCCTTTGAACGATGCGGACGGCATCACGGCCTCCATCTCCCGAAGGTGCTCCGGAAACAGACGCATCAGCCCGCTTCGCCGTACCAACCACCGCAAACCCGAACGCCGGTAGAGAGCCAACCCCCAACCAAGCATACGCAGCCGGTGTTGATGAGGAAAGAGGTGCTCGAAAAACAGCTTTCGCAATCCCCGGACGATTCGCGATGACGGCTCGCGAAGAGCGATGCCGGCCCGTGCCTGTTCCAAAACGCGCCCGTACTGCACTCCCGCGGGGCACGCGGTCTCACAAGCCCGGCAACCCAGACACAAATTCATCTGATCGGCAAATGCCGTATCCGGTTCGATGATCCCGTCCGCCACCGCCTTCATCAAAGCAATCCGGCCGCGCGGAGAAGCTTGTTCCAATCCCGTTTCCCGATATGTCGGACAAGCCGGCAGACAAAATCCGCAGCGCATGCAATGGGTTAGCTCGTCCTGATCCAATGTTTTGCGCAAATATTCGGCCACTTGTTCCCACGCAACCTGATCAGTCGGTTTCTCCTTCACCGGTTTCACATAATCACCACCCTTCTCCGCGTCTCTTTGGCAAACATTTTCCCCGGATTCAGCAGTCCGTCGGGGTCAAATGCCTTTTTGATCCCTTTCATCACCTCAATCCCGGATTTCCCCACTTTCCACTCCAAGAACGGCGCCTTGGCCAGTCCCACCCCGTGTTCACCGGTGATCGTCCCGCCCAGGCGGATCGCCGCATCAAAAATCTCCTCAAACGCTTTTTCCACCCGTTCGATTTCTTCCCGGTCCCGTGCATCAGTCATACAAGTGGGATGGAGGTTGCCGTCACCTGCATGACCGAACGTGCAGATTTGCAGTCCGTACTTTTCCTTGATCCGGTTGATCTGTTCCACCATCGGCGCGATTGCGGCCCGCGGAACGGTAGCGTCCTCCAGGATGGTGGTTGGCCGTAACCGGGCGAGCGCGGACAAGGCACTCCTTCGCGCTGACATCAACTGCGCCTCTTCTTCCCGCGACTGCGCTACCTGTACATGGGCCGCTTTGGCTTGGCGGCAAATCTCCGCGATCCGCTCAATATCCCGTTCCACAACCGATGTGGGACCGTCCTGTTCGATCAGCAGGATGGCGGCCATATCAGCCGGAAGCCCGATCTTGGCGTAATCTTCGATAACGCGAATGGTCCCTTGGTCCAAAAATTCCAGCGTACACGGTATGATACGTTCGGCGATGATTTGCGATACCGTCCGCGCGGCTGCGTACAAATCGCTGAAATGGGCCACCATCACGCGTCGGTCTTCGGGCAGAGGCAACAATTTCACTGTGGCCTCGGTGATGATCGCCAATGTGCCTTCGGAACCCACCAACAATTTGGTCAGATCGTAACCGGCCACATCCTTGGTCAACTTTCCCCCGGTTCGCAAAATGTCTCCCGACGGCAACACCGCCTCCAGACCGATCACGTAATCCTTGGTCGTACCGTATTTGAGCCCGCGCAAGCCACCGGCGCATTCCGCGATATTGCCGCCAAGCGTGGACACGTGCATACTGCCGGGATCAGGCGGGTAAAACAGCCCGATCCGTTCCACCGCTTCATGCAATTGTTTGGTGATCAACCCGGGTTGGAATGTGGCGGTCAGATTCTCCTGATCGATTTCGATGAGTCGGTTCATTTTGGTCATCACCATGACCAGTCCGCCTTCCACCGGCACGGTTCCCGCACTCAGATTACTGCCCGAGCCGCGACCGACAATGGGGATGCGGTAGCGGGAGGCGATTTTCATGATGGCCTGCACTTCTTCGGTACTCTCTGGAAATACCACCCCATCCGGCATCGCTTGGTACATCGGTGTGGCGTCATAGGAATACGCCAGACGGGTCTCGGTATCATCCCGTACATCGTCCGGCCCCACCACTGCCTGCAATTCCCTTTTCACTTCAGTAGACAGCATCTCGTCGCTCCTCTTCTCCTTCCGATATGGGTAAACCATTGATTATTGATGGATTGTTACCTATATTTTAATATATTTGTTCATCCCGTTACTGTCTGATCGGCAGATCCAGCCTTCAAGAATGACTTTTCATTTCATTTTCACTGGTAAGAGTTGAAAGAAAGATAGTATCATAGAAAAGTAGCACTTATCCATGGAAAGGAGAAAACGGATGAAAGCCAAGTGGCGTACACTCCTGTCGCTCACACTGGTTGTGGTTCTGCTTACGGGATGCGGTTCCATCGTCAACAATCTGACCCAAGTCGCCGCTGTGAAACAGCAACCGAAAAAACTGACGATGGAAGAAGTGCTGTCCAAAGCGGAACAGCATTTGAACCAAAACGGCGCCCGGTACCAAATCTCCACCTACTTCAATATGCATATGAAATTGCCGAAAGCCGTACATGAGGAATATGGTCAAGCTTCCAGCACATTCAAATTTCAGGGCAACACCGACATGAGCAATAATCCCCGGGCTTTTTACGCGGAAGGAACCCTTTACTCCAAAAGCATTGAAGGATTTAACGAAGAAAAAGACGAAAAGTCCGCCAAATGGTATGATGACGGACAACGCGTCTATGGCAGTGATGACGGGGATGATTGGCAAACAGCGGATATTTCCAACAACCCGTTTCGGGCAGTATTGCCTCATCCCGCATTTCCATTTCACAAACTGGATGATTTATCCGGGCAATTGGCTGTATGGAAAAAAAGCAAAACGATCCAAATGACTGAAACGGATCAAGCCTACGTCATAGAGCTGAAATTGGATGAAAATGCCGATATGACCGCACAAAATACGTATCTGAGCGACTTGAAGCCGTATATCGACAAATGGAAGGAAGAAATCGGCGAAGACGCGAAAGAACAACAGCTGAAAAGTCTGACCCAAAAAATCACCATCGACAAAAACACGTTCGTCCCCAAGGAAATGACATACGAATTGCAGGCCGTATTGCCTTTGGAAGCGGACAACGGGGTCAAGGCCAAAATCAATTTCGTTCACCGGTTTGAGGCCACCTGGAAAGGCAAACATCCCGAAAAAATCCAGGTGCCGGATGACGTGAAAAACAACGCCGAAGAAGTAACGGATAACTGGTGATGATGACAGACAACGGGGACGTGTCTGCCCGATTCACCACACTCGGGTGCGCCTTTTCCAGCCAACAGCGGGAAGAAACGGCCACCTGACACGACACATAAAAAAGGGGTGGTATTTATGGCGGTGCGCAAAATCGAACATGTGGGAGTCATGGTGAAGGACCTGGAGAGATCCATCGCATTTTACCGTGAAGTGATCGGACTGGAACTCATTTCGACATTAACCCATACGAACGAATCCTTGAAACTGGCTTTCCTGGGTTTCCCGGAAGCGAAGGAAACCCAGGTGGAGCTGATTCAAGGCTACAATGACCAACTGCCGCGGGAGGGAAAAGTCCACCATCTCGCGTTTACGGTAGGCGATATCCAAAAGGAATGGGACAGACTGAAACAGTTGAACATTTCCTTCATTGATAATGAGATTGTCACGTTGCCCAACGGCAGTAAATATTTCTTCTTTTATGGACCGGACGGAGAATGGATCGAATTCTTTGAACCCGCCTGATCTGGTCCGTTTCCCCTGTTTTGCCAGGGTGTGACCCGGTTCATCCGTTTTCCTTGGTCTGGCCGGTTCCCCCTTTTTACTTCCATCACAAGCCATTGTCCGTGAAAAACGGCGATCTTTCATTCGGAACGGCTCATCACCGGGCGCGCCCCGGAACGCATTTGATGATCGACGATTCTGCTCGCTTCACCTGCGCTCTCTCGAATAGCAGATCGGGCCACCTGGAACCGGGGAGCGCAGGGAGCGGGCCACGCTGCTCAACGGAAATGGCCCGTGAATCCATCCGCGCTTTCCGATATCGGTGCTCATCAGGCTCAGGTCATCGCTCGCATGGGGAAACATGCCTGATCGAATCACCGGACACCCCCTAGCAAAGCTCAAAAAATCCGCACTGACCACTTATTTGTTCTCACTTTTCCCTTCAATAAAAGCTTCCTTCAACGTCAAATCCGCGCCAAACGGGTGGCGAACCACATTTTTCACCCATTTTCGCTGAATGAAGGCTTCAGACTGAAAATCGAGCGGACTGATGGGGGCATCTTCCAATAATTTTTTTTCCGCCTGCAAGTAGAAACCGATCCGCTTCTCTTCATCCGCGGTGCTTGCAGCCTGTTTCAACCACCGATCATATTCGGGAGCGGACCATTTACCGGGGTTGCACGGTCCTTCCGAAGAAAATGCCACCAGCACGCCTCCCGGGTCGCGATATCCTGAACGCCATTCATTGATCGCAATGTCAAATTCTCCGCGATCCAACTGTTGGGGATAACGGCGAAGCGGCTTGGGATCGATTTTGACTTCCACCCCCAGGTTGCGGCGGAACTGATTTTGCAAAAACAACGCCACTTGTTTGTCTGTGTCCGGAACCGTCATCACCACTTCCTCGGGAAAACGCTCAAGATGCAGATCATCCATCCCTTTTTTCAACCACGCTTGAGCTTGCCGGGGATCGAATCGGTGGATTTCCGGCCGTTTTTCGGCTATTTCTCCGGATCGTTCGTTGAAGGGAAAGATGGAGGGAGGGATGACGGAGCCGGCCGGCATTGAACCGTCATTCAACAGGTGATCAGTCAATGCCTCCCGGTCGATCGCATAGCTGAAAGCTTTTCGAATGTAGGGATTGCGAAACAGTGGCTTTTGCAGGTTGAACTGGAGGAATTGTACGCTGGCGGTGGGTTGCTCCTTCCAATCGGGACTTTTCTTGTACAGATCGGCATAGACTTGATCCACCCGGGCCGTATCGGTTTGATATGTATGATAAAGTTGAATTCCTTCGGCCGTATCGCGTACAACGGCGGTCCTGACCGTTTCCAAAAACACCTCCCCCTTGTCCCAGTATTGCTCGTTCCGAGTGAGTATGATGCTTTTCCCCTGCTCCCAGCCGGAAATGCGGAACGGACCGTCATATACCATCTCCGCCGTGTTTTTTCCGTAACTTTTTCCCAATCGCTTCACGATGTCCGCCCGTTGCGGCAAATAAGCCGACGTCGTTGTCAGCTCCAAAAAATACGGGATCGGACGGGTCAGCGTAACACGAAGCGTTTGCTCATCGACCACCCGAATCCCCACCTGCTTCCAACCGATCCGGCCGCGATGGTAATCTTGCGCCCCTTGGATGGGAAAAAACAGATACGCCGACCGCGAGCGGATTTGGGGATGGAGTACCCGTTTCCATGCGTAGGCGAAATCATCGGCCCGAACCGGCTCTCCGTCACTCCAACGTGCTTCCCTGAGATGAAATGTGTACACGCGCTTGTCCGCACTCACTTCCACCTGCTGGGCGATGGCGGGTTCCGGTTTACTGTCTTTACCCAGCCGCATCAATCCCTCCATCACATTGTTGAGCAAGTTGACGGAATTCGGGTCGACCGCGACGGCACTGTCCAATGTCGCAGGCTCTTCGCTGACGGTCAAATTCAACACCTGCTTTTCCGAACGAATCCGGTTCTGCGAGGAAACCTGGGGCAGAAGGCTGTCACAAGCACTCAATATCAAACTCAATGCGGTCAATATCGCAGCCATGCACAAGGGCTTCCTCATCTCATTCCTCCCTGGTGTAATCCAATTTCTTCTTTTTTCATTTCCTCACTTTTCTTTCTGTTTATAACCTGACTTTTCCTTCCGTTTCATTCGGCGAATCCGGTCGAAAACAAAAGCAAATTGGGGCAAAATTCGTGTTCCTACATCGGCCTTCCATTCCATTCGATTCTTGCACGCTCATCCATAAAGAGGGATAACTTTGGAAGGACTACAAAAGAAGTTGGAGCAAATGATCAACAATGGCCCCGATCCCTTATCAAGGCTTGGGCCAGGATATGACGAAAAATGGGTAAAGGGGAAGCATTCCGTATTGCGTTCATCCTCTTGATTCATGAATAGGTTCCCCGATCTAAAAAATGAGTGGGCGAAAACAACCGCGTTTCACCCACTCATTGACTAAATTCCGGGAAGCCATACGTTGTCCTTACAACGTCAAAAAGCGGAAAGAATGCCGTGGTTTCATCCACCCTACATGTTTAAAATGGTGGAAGTCATTTAATCCTCCGTAAAATAATCCGTATCGATTCGCTTGATGATATACCTGGCATATTCGTTGACCCCAATATCATAATCCATAATATACTCAGCCAATTGTTCCCCGTCGATCAGCACAATCTTTCGGTCGATTCGGTTGACGTATTCCTTTGCTCCATCGGTAAAAGTGGAAGTAGTGATAAACACTCCTTTGTGAGCCCCCTGACCGATCAGACTACCTGTGAATTTTTGTATTTCCGGCCGGCCTACTGATCCGTTCCACCGTTTGGCTTGGATATAAATAGTGTCAAGACCCAAAAATGCACCTTTTGGAAGGCTACGAAGACCAATGTAGAGCTTTGACTACATTGGAAACAATTATTGGAAAATGGAAGGCAATTATCCTCTTGCATTTATTGAGAGGGGGAACTAAACGCTTCAGTGAATTACAAAAATTGATACCAGAAATAACAAAAAGAATGCTTACATTACAATTAAGAGACTTAGAGGAAGAGGATATTATTAAACGGGTGGTTTATCCACAAGTTCCTCCCAAGGTTGAATATTCAATAACGGACCATGGTCGAACATTGGAGCCTATCTTAGAGGAGATGCATGATTGGGGAAATAAACATTTGGATCATATAAGAAATAAAAATGCACAAGTACATGTTTCGGATGAAGTGTAAAAGTAATGCCAGCTGGATCGTTCCGCAACGATGCTTTAGTGCCAAATCAATGACATATCTGGCATACTTGTGATTGGTCGTTTGACGGAAGTTGGCGATTTTTTCGCTAAGAACCTCACGTCGTTTGGGGACAGGCCTGGCCGATGGTGGATCAGGCTGGAGAACCGCCTGATGACACTCGGCAGGATGATCAATCCACCGATCCGGAGGAGAACACATCAAGTTTATCACCATCTTTTCTATATTTATAAATAACATCTAGTATATGTTGTGGCAAATCTTTCACTTCGATCATACAACATCATCCTTTTGAGACGGAGCTGCTGAACAGCCCCGTTTTTATCCAAATAAACCTCTTACGAATCTACCTACACTAGAAGCAGCATTCTTCTTCACGCTGTTTGCAATAATTTTACCAATTTCTTTCACCTTTTTAACCCCTTTGGCAACACCTTTCTTGAAGTTGGCGGCATTCGCTTTATACGCACCTGCTGCCCACAACACCGTCTCTCCAACAAACATTACTGCACCTGCTGGAGGACAGGCCATTATCGATACCATCATTATCTTGCAAAATCAAATCTTCATCAAATATATTTCTTTTTTCAACTTATCTCTACGAAACAAAAATGCGGGTGAAACAAGTCGTTTCACCCGCGCTGTAATCCATATTTACATTTTTTCCGGTGCTTCCACACCCACCAAAGCCAAACCGTTGCGGATCACTTGGGCCACGCCCGCAAACAGCGCCAGCCGTGCCCGCGTCAGCTCCGCATCGTCGCCGATGACACGCTCGGCGTTATAGTAGCTGTGGAACTGGGTGGCCAATTCGTACAGGTAGCGCACCACGCGGTTGGGTGCCAGTTGTTCGGCCGCCATCGCGATTTCCGACGGGAAGTCGGCCAGCTTTTGCAGCAGGTCGAATTCCCGGTCATCCTGCAACCGTTTCAGTGATTCAAGATCCAGTTCCAACGGGATTCCCCGTTCCTTGGCTTGGCGGAACACACTGTTGATCCGGGCGTGCGCGTATTGCACGTAGTAGACCGGGTTGTCCGTCGACCGGGAAACGGCCAGGTCCATGTCGAAATCCATATGCGTGTCGGGACTGCGCATGCCGAAGAAGTACCGCGCCGCGTCCACGCCGACTTCATCCATCAGTTCTGCCAAGGTGACGGCTTTCCCGGTACGCTTGGACATTTTGACCAACTCGCCGCCCTGGTACAGCTTCACCATCTGAGTAACCACGACGGTCAACTTTTCCGGATCAAGGCCAAGCGCCGCCATCGCCGCTTTCATTCGCGGGATGTAGCCGTGGTGGTCGGCCCCCCAGATGTTGATCACTTTGTCGGCCCGTGCGTATTTGTTGCGGTGATAGGCGATGTCCGGTGTCAGGTAGGTATAGGAGCCGTCCTGTTTGATCAGCACCCGGTCCTTGTCGTCGCCGAATGCGGTCGATTTCAGCCACAGGGCACCGTCTTTTTCATAGGTGTACCCTTTTTCCTTCAGTTCGGCCAGTGTTTCCTCCACTGCTCCGGATTCGTACAGGGAGGTTTCACTGAACCATACATCCATCCGGACGCGGAAACGCTCCAAATCCTCCCGGATGCGGTCCAACAGCCGTTTCAATCCGTATTCTCGGAAAAACGCCAGCCGTTCTTCGCGCTCCATCGCGGCGTACCGTTCCCCGTCCCGCTCCACCAATTCCTTGGCGATCTCGATAATGTCTTGTCCCCTGTATCCGTCTTCGGGAATCTCCGCTTCCTGCCCCAAGGCCTGCAAGTAACGGGCTTCCAAAGACAATGCCAACATGCGAATCTGGTTGCCGGCGTCGTTGATGTAGTATTCCCGTGTCACCTCATACCCGGCAGCATCCAGGATATTGCACAGGGAATCGCCGACTGCAGCCCCCCGCGCATGTCCCAGGTGCAGGCTCCCCGTCGGGTTGGCGCTGACAAACTCCACGTTGACGCGTTGTCCCTGCCCCGCGTCGGTCCGGCCGTAAGCTTCCTTGGCTTGGTCAATTTCGACGAGCACCTGTGCCAAATAGGAGCGGTTGATGAAAAAGTTGATAAAGCCGGGGCCGGCCACCTGGATGTCACGAACATGCGCTTTTTCCCGATTGATGTGGTCGACGATTTGTGCAGCGATCTCGCGCGGGTTTTTCTTGGCCACCCGCGCCAATTGCATCGCGATGTTGGTTGCCAGATCCCCGTGTGACCGGTCGCGCGGCACTTCCAACATCACTTCAGGAATCTGTTCGGCCTGTGCGAGGCCCGCACCGATCACTGCTTGACGAATCTCCTCTTTCAGCGTATCTTTCATGCGTTGAAAAACATTCATGGTTGCTCCGTACCCTCCGTCCACTCAATCTGGAGTTGATATTGTCCCATCTCTTCCTCTCCCATATGCAACCAGAAAGAGAAGAGAATCACCCCACCGTTGTCTCTTCTGTCGCGCCGATAATCCAGTGTCCTCACCCGCATTTCGCCTTCTCCCGCCGGAGTGTGGATAAGGCTGCCCGTTTCGTGTCCGGGGCGATAGGTTTGACGAAAAGCGATGGCTCCTTCGCGAATGATGGTGACTTCGTTTTCTGTCGCTTTTACCACAGTGTGCACTTCATCCTTGGTCCCCCGGTTTTCCCAGTATCGCAACACCCATTGCCCGTCTCGATCCTCAAATTCTCCCACTTCGTTTTGCTCAATCTCGTCATTCCATTCGCCTTTTGACAAAATGGTGGATCGAATGCGCAAATGAACAGGGATCACGGCTTACGCCCCTTTCCCGATTGTTTGTATCTTACCACTAGAAATGGGAAATGCCAAACGGGTCCAATGCATATATGGAACAAAGCTTCCTCCGTTTGGAAGGAAGCTTGGATGATCGACAAACATGGCTTATTTGACAAACCCGATCAACATTTCGCGCAACACTTTGGCTGCCGCCACCGGTGTCTGCTCCGTCGGATCGTAGACGGGCGCCACCTCGACAATGTCCGCCCCGACGACACGCACATCCGATCGGGCGATCAAGCGGATGGCTTCCAACAATTCGCGCGAGGTGATCCCGCCCGGCTCCGGCGTGCCCGTTCCCGGCGCAAAGGCAGGGTCCAATACGTCGATGTCCACGGTGACGTACACCGGCCGTCCTTTCAATCCGGGCAGTTCGCTTCGGAGCGGTTCCACCACGTCAAACGGATGAAAGTGAATGCCGGATCGCTCCGCATACTCAAACTCTTCCTTGGTTCCGGATCGAATCCCGAACTGATACACATTTTGCGGCCCGATCAACTCGGCGATTTTGCGCAGGGGCGTGGCATGCGACAATGCTTCCCCCTCATAATCGGTCCGCAAATCCGCATGGGCATCCAAGTGGATCACGGCCAGATCGGGATAATGCCGGTATACCTCCCGCACCACCGGCCAGGTGACGAGATGTTCCCCTCCCAGCCCGAACGGGATTTTGCCGTGAGAGAGCACCTTATCCACAAACGCGCCGATCTTCGCGACACTTTTCTCCGGATTGCCGAATGGCAACGGAATGTCCCCCGCATCGTAATATTTCACTTCCGTCATTTCGCGACGAAGATACGGGCTGTACTCCTCCAGCACCAATGACACTTCGCGCACCCGCGCCGGGCCGAAGCGGGAACCCGGACGGAAGCTGACCGTCCAATCCATCGGCATACCATAGATGACCGCCTGTGCAGCGTCCCAATCCTGTGTCGCACCGATGAAGACATTGCCCGAGTAGGCTTCGTCAAACCGCATACCGAATCACACTCACTTTTCGATCAATTCTTGGACAAATTGCGGCAGTTGGAACAGGGCTTTGTGCATCTCCGGACGGTAATAACGGGTGTCGAGGCGCGGCAGTTTGCTTTCATCCACCTCCACCGGATCGAACTTTTTCGAACCGATGGTGAAGCTCCACAATCCGCTCGGGTAAGTGGGAATGCTGGCCGTATACAGCCGCGTGATCGGGAAAATGTCCGAGATGTCGCGGAATACTTGGCGGATCAAATCACGGTTGAACCACGGGGATTCCGTCTGCGCCACCATGATGCCGTCTTCGCGCAATGCATCGTAAATCCCTTGATAAAACGGTTTTTGGAACAACCCCACCGCCGGACCGATCGGTTCGGTGGAATCCACCAAAATGACGTCATACGCGTTATGATGCGCCTGGATGTGCTTGATGCCATCCTCCACGCGAACCTGCACACGCGGATCGTCCAGACATCCCGCGATTTCCGGGAAGAATTGCTTGGATACCTCGATCACGCGCCCGTCGATCTCCACCAACGTGGCTGTCTCTACTGTCGGGTGCTTCAGGATTTCGCGGATCGCACCGCCGTCACCACCACCCACCACCAATACGTGTTTGGGTTCCGGATGGGTGTTCATGGCGACATGGGTAATCATCTCATGATAGACAAACTCATCTTTGTCCGTCGTCATCACCATGCCGTCAAGCACCAGCATGTTGCCGAACTGACGCGTTTCCATGACGTCGATCGACTGATACTCGGTTTTTTCGTGATGCAACGTCCGGTTGATCCGGGTGGTAATCCCGTGATTGGGCGTTTGTTTTTCGGTATACCAGAGTTCGGTTTCAAATTTATCCATGGTCGTCCCCTTCCATCTGAATCGTACTGGCTGATGATATGCCGTTCTGTCTCACAAAGGTCCATCATAAGAATAATCGAAGTGAGGCAAGCGCACAACGATTTCCTGACTGCTTCTCACCGATCCTGTCAGGGTTTTCTTACCAAACCGTATCCTCCTGCAGGAGAGACGAATCACCGATCACAACCCAACCTTCAGGTATATTCTTTCTGGTTGATTCCCATACTGATACGGAAAATTCTTCTGCCTTTTTCAAAGAAAAAGAGAAGGTGCACGGGAACCATCCGTGTCCCGTGACCAAAACCGTGGCGGTGGATGGGAATGCTGTTACGCGTCTTTCGCTGGTTCGGCCTGCTTCTCATAACAGGATCGGCACTTTTGCTGTTCACCATACTATACCTCAAATCCAAACCGCTCCCGCCGCCGGAAATTCCGATGACAACCAAAATTGTCGACGAAAACGGCCGCGTGATCGATCAGCTGGATAACGGGGAACACCGGGATCCCATACAGTTGTCCCGTATCCCGCGCTCAATGGTGGCGGCCACACTGGCGGCAGAGGATCAAACGTTTTACCGGCATTGGGGTTTCTCGCTCAAAGGGATCGCCCGTGCCGCCTGGGTCAATTTGAGGGAACGCCGGCTGGCACAAGGGGCCAGCACGATTACACAACAGCTGGCCCGCAATCTGTATCTGACCCAGGACCGGACATGGTCGCGGAAACTGAAGGAAGCCGCTTTGACCGCCCAACTGGAACTGCACTATTCCAAAGATGAGATTCTGGAGATGTATCTCAACAAAATTTATTACGGCCACGGAGCTTACGGCATCCAGCGGGCGGCGAAAATCTATTTCGGCAAACCGGTGGAGCAGTTGACATTGGCAGAATGCGCCATGTTGGCGGGGATTCCCCGCGGTCCCGCCTTTTACTCCCCGTTTGAACATCCCGAACGCGCCAAACGGCGACAACGGGCGATTCTCGACACCATGGCCAAAAGAGGATTTGTTCAGCGAGCGGAGGCAGAAGAAGCCAAACGGGAGACGATCGTCCTGGCTGGCAAACCTCCTACTGAAAATGCCGCGTCGGCACCGTATTTCCGCGATTACATCGTCAAAACGGCGATCACGCAGTTGGGACTGGACGAAGAGCAGGTACTTCACGGCGGACTGACCATCACCACGACAATCAACCTGAAGATGCAAAAAGCGGCAGAGCAAGCGGTCAGACAATATGTGGGCAACAAAAAAGGGCTTCAGGCGGCATTGATCTCCATCGAGCCAAAAACGGGGTATATCCGGGCGATGGTCGGGGGAAAAAGCTACCGTGAATCCCAATACAACCGTGTGTTCGCCAAACGGCAACCCGGCTCGTCTTTCAAGCCAATCCTGTATCTGGCGGCACTTCAAAACGGATACACGCCGCTGACACGAATCGAGAGCCGTCCGACCACCTTCACCTACCAGGGCAAAACGTATGCACCGCAAAATTTCGGCGGTTCCTATGCCAACCGGCCGATCACGTTGCGAGAAGCGATTGCCCGTTCAGACAACATCTATGCGGTCACCACCCATTTCCGCATCGGTCTGGATCAATTGGTGCAAACCGCCCGACGCTTGGGTGTACGCAGTCCGCTCAGACCCGTTCCTTCCCTTGCGTTGGGCTCCTACGCCGTCTCCCCGTTTGAGATGGGGCAGGTTTATGCCACATTGGCCAACGGGGGTGTGCGCAACCCGCCGACCGGCATCCTGAAGATTGTGGATGCCAACGGTCAGGTGATCTATCAGCATCAACCCCGGCCGTCTCAAACGGTTCCGGCCGCACCGACCTTTGTGCTGACGCATTTGTTGGAGAGCGTGTTCGATTCCGGCGGCACCGCCCATCGCGTAAAACAAATGTTGTCGCGTCCGATAGCCGGTAAAACCGGCAGCACCGATTGGGACGGATGGCTGTCCGGTTACACCCCCGAGCTGTCCACCACGGTATGGGTGGGATATGACCGGCAACGTCCGCTGCCTCACCGTGATGCACGACTGTCCCAATACATCTGGGGCACCTATATGCATGAGGCGCTGAAAAACCGGCCGATCGTCCTGTTCCGCCCCCCGGAAGATGTCAAAGGAGTCTACATCGATCCGGATACGGACGCGTTGGCGACGGATACCTGTCCGCATCGCGTGTTGGAGTATTTTCTGGCCGGGACGGAGCCCAAAGAACCTTGCCCCGTCCATTCAACACCGACGAAAGAACAGGAATCCCCGTCCATTTGGGATCGGATTTTGCAGTGGTTTCAATGAAGGAACACAAACCCCCCGCTTGCATGCCATGGCGGGGGGTTCAAATATTGCCCCATCTGCGGGCGCCGGGTTCCCGACTGAGACTCCGTACCGTCCGGGACGGGTTGGTCAATGATCAGGATGCAACATTTTCCAAGTGAGCGAGACCTGAGCCCGATCGAGCGAGGAAAAACACGGGAATGCAGCATTGCCCCTGGCCTCCCGCGCCCTGCGCCTCCGGTTTTCGCGTTTTGCTCTGCTTCTTTGCAGACACAGATGGGGCCGTCCGGAAAGCAAGCGCACCTGTTGTCCAACCTTTTTGAGCGGAGAGGATCCAAATTTCCCCTCCAGCAACTCCAGATATTGTCGGAGATGCAGACCGGCATTGAAGCACTACCTTCTTCGTCCCTTTACTCAGCACTCGTCGCTTCCGCCGATCCGGCCTTCACCGTCGGTCCACACGCCGTCGTTGTACAACGAGATCAAACCGGCACGATTCAGTTCCTGGAGTACCTCAAACAGGCTGTCTCGTTTCCCGGCCGGCAATTGCCGGACAAAACGGTTGATATCTTCGGGTGAAGCGTGTACAGCGAAGTGAACGCCTCCGTGACGTGCAAAATGATCGTTGTCATGGGTGTGGATCATGGGGTTCGTCCTCCTCCTTTTCCCCTATGATGCGCATTGGCGGTGGGGAATATCAGGGGAAGGACGGGGACGGATGAAAACGCTTAACAAAAACCGAAACAGCGGGGCTTACCCCGCTGTTTCGGCGTCCTAGCAACTTTGGTTCCGTTACCTTATTTATTAGTGTATCCTTGTGTAAAAGGCGCGGCAATAAGCCCCGCCCAATGTTCACACAGCGTTCAATTTTCTGAGGTGGCCAACGCCTGTTTCAGTTCGTCGCCGGAGTTTTTCCACATCTCTTCATTATGGCTGATCAACAAATCGCGCAGCGCTTTTTTCTCCACATCATTCAGCCCGTCCAGCTTGATCCGCCGCTTCAGAGCATCATCCATCCGGTTGACGTGCTCGGGGAGAATCTTCCACCCGATCCGCGCTTCCCGGTCGATTACCATGGAGCACGCGGTCACACCGGCATAATACGGGCCCTCTTCATTTCGATCCACCGCCACCCAAACAACCCAATACTGTTTACCGTTGGGCACCTGTTGGAGATCCGTCGTCCATTTGATCCCCCGCTCCACTGCGCTTTTGGCATGGATCAGCCCCAAATCGATTTTGGCTTGATCCCCGTCAATCAGCACGGAAGAGAGATTGCTCAAATTGAGCGTACCCGTCACATATCCGCCGTGTGTGGTGGCATCGTTTCGAATGATATTGAACCCGGACTGATTCTTTTTCATCCCACTTCGCCCCCTGTCGATCTTATTTTATCGCAGGAGTTTGGAGGGATGCAAAGCAAGCTGTCTCTGCGGGAGGGAAAGCGGGGATTCCTCCAAATGTTCAGCTTTGTCGCTTCTTGTCCCCTGTTGGGATGTGCCGGAATGGTCCTGGTTGTCGGTGGACGTCCTCTGTTTCTCTCTGGAAACTTGACAAATGGGCAGGTGGATGTTAAAGGTGGTCCCTCTGCCCGGCTGGCTGGTGACGTGGATTTGCCCGCCGTGATCGGAAATGATGCGGTGACAAATGGACAGTCCCATACCGGTACCGTCCTTTTTGGTGGTAAAGAACGGATCGAAAATGCGCGACATGTGTTCCGGCTTGATGCCACTGCCGTTATCCTCCACCCGGATGAGGATGCGATCCCGCATTTCCTTCCACCGTACCGTGACCGTTCCACCTTCACACAAAGACTCCAACCCGTTTTGGATCAGATTGATCAACACCTGTTTCAACTGCTCTGCATCCGCCTCGATCACAACCGGGGTAACGGGGGGTTGCACAATCAACTGATGCCCCATCAACATCGTTTTGGGTTGAAGCAGGCGGAGTACATCCTCCATCAGTTGGTCCAGATTGAACACCGTGAACCGGGCGGGTCGCGACTCGCTCAAATGGAGAAATTGTTTCAGCAAATCATTGATCCGGTCAATCTCCGGCAATATGATGGATTCCCATTTTTTTACCTGCTCGGATTCCCTGGCGGAAATTTGGATAAACCCACGGATGGATGTCAGCGGGTTGCGAATCTCGTGCGCCAGTCCCGCAGCCAGTTGACCCAGTGCAGACAGTTTCTCCAGATGCCGGTGGCGCTCCTCCGCCTGATGCCGCAGTCGCCGCTGCTCAATGGAAAGACGATACTCGGCGATCCGGATCAACTCCGAGGCATTGGTTGCTTCCTGCGGATATGAGGCCGTTCCCAGACAAAAGTTGAGCAATGTGCGCTCCGCCTGCAATCCACTGATCACCTCTTCGATCGTCTCCAGGCTTTGACGCAACACTCGTTCATCCCCCATCAACCCAACCGCGAACTGATCCCCGTCGTAGCGGGCCACCTGTGCGTAGGGAGGGAGGTTTCGCTTCAGTTGGCGAGCCAACATGACCAGCATCTGATCGCCTGCATCGATGCCCTGTTTCATGTTCACCTGTTGAAAATCCACCAAATCCAAACAGATGACATGATAAGACTGCCCCGCTCCACACCGGGCCAAACTGCGGGTCACCTGTTCCTGAAACCCGCTGAAGTTGTACAAACCGGTCAAATAATCACGACGCGACGTCTCTTCCAGCTCCACTATGTATTCATGCAGACGTCGGTTCGCTTCCTCCACTTTGACCAGCAATCGCCGGTTCTCGTGTTTGACCTGCGAGGCTTCCCAACGGGCTTTTTGCAGCACCGAACTCATCCATCCGATCACACCGAATGTCAGAGCCTGACAGATCAACAACCACCACGGTTGCGCCCGCCATCCGTTCAAACCTGAGACGATCAAATAAGAAAGGAGAAACGATAAGGTCGTCCATCCCGTCTTCTCGCCGGACAGTCGTACGGAAACAATCCCCTGGCACAACACATACAACCAGATGTTGTTCCAATCTTCCGTCAACGCATCCAGCGCCACCAAACAGGCAGTCACCGCCATGATATAAGCAGGGGTCGGGATTCGCTCGATCCACTGCTGCTTGATGAGCAACAAGGAGATCAGAACGATTGCGACCAACAAAATCCCCGTAACATAAACAAACGGTTGAAAAGGCTCCGCAGTCGGCTCCCCGATCCAAAAGAACAGTCTTTGCGCCGCCACGTGCAGCAATTCCATACTACCACCTCGAGGTTGGTGCATGTCCGGTCCTTTTTCATTCAGATTGACAGGATCAGATAGAAGCTTCTCTTTTTAGACATTTATGTTTCACTTCATTTCCTTTATTTCCTTCCCGATTTCTCTCATTCGACAAAAGTTATCAACAATCGACACTTCTTTTTGTCAGAACGAATATCGCCTTCGATCATGAAGGAAATATTGATAATTGAATGAATCTAATGAAAGAGGGTGTATTTTTCTGAGTGCATGTTTTTGTAGCTCGGCCCGTACAATGTAGCAAAACAACGAAAGGGGATCGACGAAATGGTATCCAGAGAACGGACGTTGGCCCAGGCCATTTTGGATCACTTGGGCGGTACCGACAATGTTTCGTCGCTCAGCCATTGTATGACCCGTTTGCGTGTCACGCCAAAAAAATCGGAATCGGTACGTCTGGAGGAGATTCGCTCACTGGAGGGCGTGCTGGGGGTCGTCACATCGACTGACCAACTGCAGATCATTCTGGGACCCGGAACCGTGACCAAAGTGGCTGCACATCTGTCCGAAATGACCGGCATCCCGTCGGGGGAGGTGCGCGATATCCGAGCTGCCATCCAAGATCGGAACCGTACGCCATTCAAACTTTTTCTCCGCCGACTGGCCAACATCTTCGTCCCTTTGATCCCGGCCATCGTCGCCGGCGGGATGATCATGGGACTGAACAATGTGATGATCCACAGTCTTCACTTGGACGAGAAAAGTGCGCTGGTTACGATGCTGAACGCAGTCAGCAAAGTGATATTCGCGTATCTGGCCGTCTTCGTCGGGATCAACACCGCACGTGAATTTGGGGGCACCCCGGCCTTGGGCGGTGTCGCGGGCGGTCTCATCATTCTGCAGGATATCGAGAAGATCACCCCCTTGTTCGGCGAGCCTCTCGTTCCCGGTCGCGGCGGGTTGATCGGCGCTTTGCTCGCCGCCTGGTTCATCAGCGTGTTGGAACAGCGTATCCGGCGTTGGATACCATCCTCTGTCGATATCATCGTCACGCCGACACTGGCCCTGCTGATAACGGGGGTAGCCACGTATTGGTTCCTGCAACCGCTGGGAGGCTGGATCTCCGATGGCATCACAACGGGATTAACCTCCTTGCTCCATCACGGCGGGATCGTGGCCGGAGCCGTGTTGGCTGGTACGTTTCTGCCGCTGGTGATGACCGGATTGCATCAAGGGTTGACACCGATTCATATGGAATTGCTGGCCAAAACGGGGCTGGACCCTCTGTTGCCGATCCTGGCCATGGCCGGAGCGGGACAAGTGGGTGCCGCTTTCGCGATCTATCTGAAAACCAAAAATCGTACGCTGAAAAACGTCATCAAAGGCGGATTGCCCGTGGGGATCCTCGGGATCGGGGAACCGCTCATTTTTGGGGTCACCCTGCCATTGGGACGCCCGTTTGTAACCGCTTGCCTCGGTGCGGCCGTCGGCGGGGCGTTTCAAGCAGTGATGAACGTGGCCTCTGTCGCGATCGGAGTGTCGGGGTTGCCTTTAGCCTTGTTGATCCAGCACGGTCAAATCGGCACTTATCTGATCGGGATCATCATCTCCTACGCAGCGGGGTTTGCCATCACCTATTTCTTCGGTTACAAAGAAGAGATGGACCAACATTATCAGTCTGCCGCCACCGCATCAGGCCAAACGACATTGACGACCTGACGGCTGTCAGCGATGCCCCTGTTTCACAAGCTCAAAGACTGCTCGCGGGGAAATGGTTTCCCTCTTTGCGCCGTGACGATCGCTGTGCTGAACGTCGAAAAGGGGTTCTCACACAGGGAGGAATCATGATGGAATCGGATTTGTCCCGTCTGATTACCGAACAGATCAACGAACGCACTCGGGATTTGGATCAAATGTCTGCCCTCGAAATCGTACGTGTGATGAATGAAGAAGACCGACGCGTTCCGCTCGCTGTGGAGGAGGTTCTCCCGCACGTGGCGCAAGCGGTGGAAGCGATGGTGGAAACATTGAAACAAGGAGGACACATTTTTTACATCGGTGCGGGCACCAGCGGCCGGCTGGGTGTGTTGGACGCATCCGAATGCCCGCCCACCTTCAGTGCGGACCCTTCGTGGTTTCAAGGGATCATCGCGGGTGGGGACAGCGCTTTGCGCCATGCGGTGGAGGGCGCTGAAGATGACCCCATGAAGGCGGTGACGGATTTGCAAGAGCGCGGGTTTTGCTCGCGGGATTTGCTTGTCGGATTGGCCACAAGCGGCAGGACTCCGTATGTGATCGGTGCGGTGAAGTACGCCAAGCAGGTGGGCGCGCGTACGGTGGCTGTCACTTGCAACCCGGGATCCGTGTTGGGGAAGCTGTCGGACATTCCGATCGAGGTCAATGTGGGTCCGGAAGTATTGGTCGGTTCCACTCGTCTGAAATCCGGCACGGCACAAAAAATGATTCTCAACATGTTGAGCACGGCGACGATGGTGCGAATGGGGAAAGTGTATCAAAACCTGATGGTGGACCTTCAGCCTTCCAATCAAAAGCTGGAGGATCGGGCACGTCGGATCATCCGGCATATAACGGGAGTTACACCCGAGGAAGCGGAGGATGCATGGCTCCGATGTGACAAGGAAGTGAAGACGGCGATCATCTCGCTGATGACTGGCCAAACACCGGAGCGCGCGCGGCAACTGTTGCGCCAAGCGGAAGGACGCGTACGAAAGGCTTTGCAGCTGGCGAATCAAACATCCCGATGATCATTGTCGTTCAGGGTATATCCGGCAATTACTTTCTAGACAATGTTTTTCAATATAGCGACGGGAAAACGGCTAGAAAGTCGCAGCGTCATCATGACCACCCGTACGCACGATGCGGATATGCTGTTCCGTTGCCCCCGACACTGCGGAGCATATCGCAGGGCTGCCGACGACTGGCCGTACGCGAGCCAAAACTTAAGCCCGCTGCTGTCACTGTATGGTCGGAAAAAAGGGCATCCCCGTGTGGTACGGAGACTGTCCGGAGGGGCACCGTCTCGTTCCGGCCGGGACAAATCCGGATCATTGCGAACCTGTACCGGCCGGGGCACCGGGCATCATGTCAACAGAGGGCGGCAAATCGATCTGTTACCGGATTTCCGCTTGGCTCTTTCCCGGTATCGCCCCGGCATGAAAAAACAGGTGGCCGCACTTGACCGGCCGGGCATCCACGCTATATACAACCACATTCATCGCACCATTCGAAATAGACTGACCAATCAGCGGCTGGTCTGCGGACCGCGTCCTGCTTGAAGGCTCAAAGCGGCCTTACTTTGCTTCCGCATTTTTCAAGCAAAAAACCCAGATCCCGATGGAGCTGGGTAAGGATGGTCGTCACATGACTAGCCCAATCGATTTGCCAAACGATGAAATTCCTGCTCGGCTCGATCCCGATCCAACTGGGTTTTCTCGCTATCTCTTCGATTGCGCGAGGACAGCGTATGATAAATTTCATCCCAGGAATCGTAGGGATCTTCTATTTCCGGCCGATCTTTTTTCAGGGATTGGATATATCCGCCGGTCGTCGAGGAAACAGCAGGATACGTACGCGGATACGGAGAAACGTGTCCGGGAGTGGTAGATACCGCTTTCGCTTTTGAAATCATATCGCCATGGCCGCGTACCGTTGGATATATCCCTTGTTCCCTGTGATTTCCCTGCATGGTCGACGGTACAGAAGGATGGGCTGCCGGATGAAACGCGTCTGATTCAACCAAGGTATGTAGGATGGTTTGTTTCAAAATGTTCTTAATTTCTTCGCTGCGATAACCGCTCATCAACTGATCCACCCATTCGTAGACCGGCCCGTCTTCCTCTGTAAACGTGACATTGCGCTGTGTCGGCGGCAAATCCTTGCGTCCCAAAATTTGCTCCTTCAACATTTCACGATCACACACCGTCGCCAGTGGGAAGTACGTACCACGCAAGAAAGTTTGAATGCAATACTTCACCAAGATCGGGAACTGGCCGCGCGGGAGAATTTCATACCAATATCGAATGAGCCGATCCTTCTTACCGATATAAACTCCTACCGTAATCGCCATGGTTCCGGCACCTCCGCTTGAAAATTATAAACGCATGCTGACTGTTTTTCCGACGGTCGCTTTTTTCATCCTGATTAAACCTTCTATTACCATTGAGTTTATCAGTCGTATTGATATATGGCAACAGAAGGATTTGTCGAAAAAAGGGGAAAAGAGAAAAAAAAGACCATTCTTTTATTTTTGGTTTAGGGATAAAATATTCCCGCGCAAAGAAAAAAAGGCATGATCGCCCCTATTTTGCGGTATAGAGTATTCTTTTGGTCGCCACCGATTTCCTTCACACAATCTTGCGGTGAAACTGCATGATTTTGCGGTACATGCTCCGATTGCCAATTTTTTTGAACATCTGGAATTGCGGTCGCGTATTCACCTCAAAGATCCAAAACCGGCCGTTTTTATCCAACCCCACATCGATTCCCAGCTCCCGCAATCCGGTAAATTTGGCATGCAGAGCGTCAGCCGTCCCCAGTCCAAGCCAAACCAACATTTTCACCCACCGCTCTACGGTATTCGGGTCACCATCGGCCGCCACCAACAGCGCCTCGGCCGCAACAACAGGCTTCCCGCCTTTGCAGTGGTTGGTGACAATGCGACCGGGAGCGGCGGCTTTGGCGACAATCCCGGTGAGTTTCCAATCCTTGTTGGGTCGCTGCAACAGCAGACGGAAGTCGAACGGCCGACCATTTATCGTCGCCAAATTGATTCCCTGTTGGATCAAATACCGTTTTCCGGTGATGAAACAGGAGCGCAACCATCCATCCAATTGACTCCAGGTAGTGATTTTGGCACGTGTGCGAAAGCGGACTTCATACTTGTCATCCTCCAGTTTCCGCACACGCAGGATTCCGCCGCCGCCCCCACCCTTGTCCGGCTTGATGTAGACGATCGGGTACCGTTTTAACATCAGCTTCAATGTATCCGACGAATACCACCGTGTTTCCGGCAAAAACGGGCGAAGTGATTCCGTCTTCTCCAACACGCGCGTTTTTAGGAGTTTGCTCGCAATTTGTTGATAATGGCGAATCAGTCTTTTTCGTCTCATCTCAAGCCCTCCTCTGCCACCCAATATATTCACCCCTATTTGCCAGGCACATCGTCAATTCGCCCAAATTTTCCATCTCCCCACCAACCTTCTATCAACAAAAATGTGTTAAAATGGTAGAAATCAAACGGGTGTTACTCTGCCGTATCCCCCATTGTTTCAAGGAAAGGAATGTGCGAAAATGAAAACAACCGCACGATGGATTCGTTTCCTTCTATGGGTGGCGGTTTTCTTATTTTTCAGCAGACAGGGTATCTCATGGGCGCAACCCGTCATGTATGAGGGGAACCAATTGTTGGATGACCTTCGTTTTCACCAGTGGGCCACCATCCGCAAACCGTCTGTTATATTGACCTATCCGCCCCGGTTGGCAGATCAGGCGACCATTATTGCCGACGAAGCGGAAAAGACGGCACGTGAATTTCAAACCAACTGGGGATGGCAAATCAAACGGCCGGTTCACATCTATTTGTTTCCGGACAGATCATCGTTACGCAAACGGTTCGGATGGGAACCGGGGACCTCCGCATCCGGCGTCTACTACGCGGGTTCCATCTATCTGCTCAATCCCGATTGCTGGATGAACCAAACGGTTTCTCTCAAGGAAGACCCGTGGCAGTGGAGGCGGATTTTCCACTCCCAGGGTCCGTTGCACCATGAGTTCGCTCATTTGTACCTGGATCGGTTAACGAAGGGAAATTTCCCCAGATGGTACACCGAAGCGTTCGCCCAATGGGTGGAATACCGGACACTCGGTTACGAATGGAGGACGAAAGACAACGATTTGCGTTTCCATCGGCCGTATTCTTACCGTGATCTGGATCGTTCGTTTGACCGTCTGCCCAATCAGGCATTGGCTTACCGGGAAAGCTTTTTGTTTTTCCGATACATGGTACAAACGGCAGGACATGAGCAGATCGACCGTTTTCACCGCATGCTGGCCGAGGGCATCCCTTTTGATGATGCATGGCGGCAATGTTTCGGCCGGCCTGTTGAGCAATCATTTGATCAGTGGTTGAAACAATCATGAAGCGGATAAGGACGATCGGGAGGGTTTGCGTTTGTGTGCGAAGATCTTAGTCGTGGAAGATGAACGTCCCATCGCCGACATTCTGCAGTTTAATCTGAGCAAAGAAGGATATGAAGTTGAATGCGTGTACGACGGGGACAGCGCACTGAAGCGGGTGTTCGCCTCCCCTCCGGACCTGATGTTGCTGGATTTGATGCTGCCCGGAACAGACGGGATCGAAGTGTGCCGTCAGGTGCGGCAAAAATATCAGTTTCCGATCATTATGCTGACTGCCAAGGATTCTGAAGTGGACAAAGTGTTGGGGTTGGAAATCGGCGCGGACGACTACGTGACCAAACCGTTCAGCAACCGGGAACTGTTGGCCCGGATCAAGGCCAATTTGCGCAGGTTTCAGCAAAACAAGGCCAACCAGAACCCGGATGAGGAAGATTCCCGTCTGCGGATCGGGGAATTGACGATCGATCCCGTCAGTTACTCGGTGACCAAGCATGCCAAACCGATCGACCTGACACACCGGGAATTTGAGCTGCTTTTGTATATGGCCAAACATGTCAATCAGGTGCTCACCCGCGAACACCTCCTGCAATCAGTGTGGGGGTACGACTATTTTGGCGACGTGCGCACCGTGGACGTCACCATCCGTCGACTGAGGGAAAAGGTGGAGGATGATCCCAGCCAGCCGAAATACATCATCACGCGTCGGGGCATCGGATACACGATGCGGGATCCCTCCGTGGAGCGGTGAGGCTATGAAACACTGGTTCCGCATGTTTCAAAGCATCCAATGGAAACTGGTTGTCATCTATCTCTCGCTGATCCTCATCGCGATGCAATTGACCGGTGTCTACCTGTTTCGATCGCTGGAAACATATTATTTCACCGACTTTAACAAGACACTGGAAAACCAGATCAGCGTACTGACCACGCCATCCGATTTGTCCGAGTTACTCAGCAAGGGAGTGGACAGCCCAACGGAGGCCAACGAACTCAATCAGCTCGTCCAACAGTTATTCACCTACAAAAAGTGGCAGGCCACCGTCCAGGTGGTGGACAAAGACGGCATCGTGATCAGCACGACGGGGGACAACCACAGTGTGATCGGTCAAAAGAACCTCAAAGCGACACAAGCGCTGGAAAGCGGGGTGCGGTATGAAGGGGTCCGCATCGATCCCGACTCGGGAAACCGAATGAAGGTGGTCGCCGTCCCCATCCAGCGGAACGGACAGATTGTGGGAGCCGTTTACCTGGAAGTCTCCATGGAGGAAATGTACGACACGATCAACAAAATCAGCATCAAGCTGATCAAAATTCCGCTCGCCACAATGGCTGTTACCTCCTTGTTGTGGATTATCATTGCCCGAACCATTACCAGTCCGGTAAAGGCGATCACCCAACAAGCCACCGCCATGGCCGAGGGGGATTTCAACCGCCAGGTGGAAGTCAAAAGCAACGATGAGATCGGACAGCTGGCCACCGCCTTTAACCATCTGGCTCAACATCTGCGCGATGCACTGTCGCAAAACGAGGAAGAAAAAAAGAAACTGGAATCCGTACTGGCCAACATGAGTGACGGTGTGTTGGCTTTTGACCGTGAAGGTAAAACGATCGTCTCCAACCAACTCGCCGAGGAAATGCTCGGCAAACCGATTCCGCTGGGACAGCCGATCAACGATGTATTGCCGCTGTCCGACCCGATCGCATTGCCGTTGGAAGAGGAACGGGTCACTTATCTGGAGATGAACCCTGACGATACGGAAGAAATGCAAATCATCAAGATCACGCTGACACCCATTCAACGTTCCGGGCAAAAAATGGTCGGGTTGATCGCCGTTTTGCAGGATGTGACCGAAGAGGAGAAACTGGATCGCAGGCGCAAGGAATTCGTCGCCAATGTGTCGCATGAATTGCGCACACCGCTCACCACCATCAAGAGCTATCTGGAGGCACTGGACGACGGGGCGATGAACGAACCGGAACTGGCCAAGCGGTTTCTCTCCGTCACCCTGCAGGAAGCGGATCGAATGGCACGTCTGATCCAAGACTTATTGCATCTGTCCCGACTGGATGCGAAACAGACCCGGTTCAACAAAAAACCGACCGATTTGCGCCGCATGCTGGAAAAGGTGGTCGAGCGTTTCTCCATCCCATGCCAACAAAAAGAGATCAGCCTCAACTTCCATGTAATCGAACCGTTGCCGCGGGTTTACGTGGACCGAGACCAAATGGATCAAGTGATGGACAACCTGCTGTCCAACGCCGTGAAGTACACGCCGGAAGGCGGAACCATCACGGTACGGGCACGACGGCGCTCAGACGGTTCGGCGGAAGTGTCGGTTTCGGATACCGGAATCGGCATCCCCAAAAAGGATCTTGCCCGGATTTTCGAGCGTTTCTACCGAGTGGACAAAGCCCGCTCGCGCAGTATGGGCGGGACCGGTTTAGGTTTGTCCATCGCCAAGGAAATCGTGCAGGCACACGGCGGGCAAATCGGAATTGACAGCGAATACCAGCGCGGAACCACCGTTTACTTTTCTCTCCCGCCCTGCGAACCCGAGGTGGTGCGATGAAAGAGCATGTCAAAACGGCATTGTTGACTTTCCTCATCCTGCTCAGTTTTGTACAGACAGGGTTGTTGTGGTACAGCTCCCCCTCTTATGAGGGCAACAAACAGCTGTATGTCACCCGCCCGCAGATTGGAAGCGAGAAATACAACAAAAAACAGATGTATGAACTGGTCGCTCCCCACCAGATCATCTGGCACCACAGCGGTGCCAAGGCGTGGATTCTGCCGGAGCGAAACGGCTATGACAATCTGATCGAAAGCCTGCACGCCGGCAAACTGGAAAACCTGCACCTCATCACTCCCACCGCCGAACAGTGGAACCAACTGTATCAGCAGGGAACGGGAGTGGAACTGCGCTATTTCCGCGATGTGCCGTCGGAAGTGATCAGCGCCTTTTATCTGGATGACATCGATTTGTCCCGGCTGAAATGGGTCAGCCGGATCTGGGTGTTCATCCAAAACAATCAGGTTATCACTTGGATCATTTCTGACAGTGAACAAAAAGTGATGCAGGCACACACCACCATTGCACGCTTTCACAATATATTGGGCGAAATTGCTCACCAGCAGACGGAACCCGTCGACCCGGTTTATACAACCGGCAAGTTTCCGTTGGACACCGCCACTCCGGCTTCCAAGTTTCCGCATGCCTTTTATCTGCCGAAAGACTCGGTACAGGCGACGGAAAGCGTGTATGGGTTGAAAAAGATTCAGATCGATGCCATGAAGAGTTGGCTGTTCAACGATCCGACACTCGTCCGCCGATTTACGACCCAAAACGGTTCGGACGTCTACACGGACACCGGGCGCATCTTGCAGTATAACAAAGAGAAACAGGAGATGATCTACACCTCTTCCGCCAAGGCAACCGAACCTGTATCTCCGTCACTGGAACTGGATCGAATCAACCGTTTTGTGAAAAAACACAGCGGATGGACCGGAAATTACTTGCTGGATCGCCTCACACAAAACAATGACAATACCAATCATTATCACTTCCGGCTGATCGTCGACGGTTTGCCGGTTTACTGGCCGACTGCAATCCAGTCCAAAAACCCGGAACTCGACCCGTTTGGAATCGAGTTGGAAAGCACCGAAGAAGAAGTGTCGATGTATCAGCGTTCGTTGTTGTACCTGTCTTCCGATCCGAAGGAAGTGAATGCGGTCCGCCTCCCCAACAAGGACGGCGTGCTCGCCATGCTGAATCGGGAGCACATCCCGCCAACCAACGTCCGCGACCTCTTTTTGGGTTACCAAACGACAAAGATGGGCGACGGGCACGTCAAACTGAAACCGGTGTGGATCGTCATGCCAGCCAACGGCGATCCTCTCATCTTGTCAACGGGGTGACGCGTCATGGATTGGAACCGAGCCAAAACGGTGCTGATACTCGCCTTCCTCTGTTTGAACGCTTTTTTGGCCGTTCAGTTGTTGGAAATCCAACAAGAACGGAGCCGTCTGCTGAACGTGGCACAATCCACGATGAAGGACCTGAAACAATTGTTGGCCAACAAGAAGATTCAACTCCGGCGGTCCATCCCTGAAGAACAGCCCACCATCCCGCTGTTGGAGGCACACTTGGAGCAGCCGGGGGACGGGTGGGAACGGACGGACGGGGCTTATCTCAAACATTTTTATACCCCTCCGTCGGCATCCCGACCTGACGATTTGAACCAATTGCTCCGACGGGAGATCGAAAACTTTTCCACCTATCGCACCGACACGGTGTTGCCGCAATCGGGCAACCGCGTTTATTATCAAACGTGGGAAGGATACCCCCTGTTTGAGGGAAAGGTGGAAGCAAATCTGAAAAACGGCCGGTTGACCGACATTCGATGGACGCCGCTGTCCATCCGTGCGGAAGAAACCCGGCAACGGGTGACACCGGCATATGTCGCCCTGCTCAATCTGATCGAAAGTGGAAAGGTGCCCGCGGAAGCACGGATCCTCACCATCGAATTGGGGTATCACGGGCAGCAATACGATGCGGAATCGATGGTGCTGTCTCCCGTATGGCGCGTGGTGGTTCAGGACAAAAACAACCCTCCCGACACCTACTACGTCAACGCGTTGACGGGAGCCGTCGAATCTCCCGTCTAGGCGTATCGGATCATTCAATCAAACAGACGTTTTTCAAATGAGCGAAGACCAAGCCTGACTGCGTATTGATCCGGACAGCGCAGGAACTTCATCGCGGACAATTTCTCTTGAGCGTTTCCTGTTCCTGCGCTCCCCGGTTCCAAGCAGCCTTGCTCTGCTTCCTTTCAGAACGAGTGGAGCAAGCAAAGAAAAGATGCAAACGAGTTGAAACAACGTAAAAGGGGAATACATATGCGGTTTAGCATACTGGCCAGCGGGAGCACCGGCAACGCCGTGTATGTGGAAACGGATGAAATCCGTTTGCTGGTGGATGCGGGACTCAGCGGAAAACAACTGGAACAACACCTGAAAACCATCGGTGTGGACCCCGCTTCCATCCAAGCCTTGCTTGTCTCACATGAACACATCGACCATGTGAAAGGGCTGGGTGTGTTTTCCCGTCGATACAACATCCCCGTATATATGAACGAACCCACTTGGCAGGCGTTGCCTTCCAGCGTGGGGGTCATCGACGAACGTAACCGTCGCGTGTTCGAAACCGGCACCACATGGGGAATCGGCAACCTGACCGTCCACACCTTCCCCGTGTCCCACGATGCCGCTGAACCGGTCGGTTTTCGTTTCGAGCATGCCGGTCACGTATTGGCCCTGGTGACGGATACGGGGTATGTCAACCAGCGCATCAAAGACGTCGTATCCGGTGCGGACGTCCTGATCTTTGAAAGCAATCACGACGTGGAAATGCTGCGGATGGGCGCTTATCCCTGGAATGTGAAACGCCGGATTTTGAGTGACGTCGGCCATCTGTCCAACGAAGACGCGGGCGAAGCGTTGGCAGACATTTTGACGGGGAACGGAGAGGACGTATATTTGGCGCATTTGAGCCGGGACAACAATTTGACCGAATTGGCCCATATGACAGTGAAGCAAATGTTGGAGGAAGCCGATTTTTCCGTCGGGCGTCATGTGCGACTGTGGGAAACCCGTCATGATCAACCCACTCCGCTCCGCCCGGTGTTGAAAAAACGGACTTGATCTCCCCGGTTCATCCGTCCTCATTTTGTTGCCGGGGAGACATCATCTCCCGATCCAGACGGCAAGCGCGCTCGACCAGTTCTTCCCGGGTGATCACCCGCTTGTCGATCAGTTCCTCAATCAATGCCGTAATCAATAGAGAATCATGATAGATCATTTGTTTGACATCAGCCAGCTCCGCACCTACGCTCCATTCCGCCCACCGTCGATTTTCCGGCGTCAACGGCGGTCGTCGATCCTGAGACATCCGTCGTTTCCCTCCTTTGCTTGATGCGTTACCACCCATGCTGGATACGATGACCGGTTCCGCCTGTTGATTGTTTCTTCACCAAAACAGGCCCGGCTGCAGACGATCAGGCTGTCAGAACCTTTTGTCTGCAGTTTCATCATTTTTTCAGTTTATACCTCCGACGATATGGTATAAACTCAATATGACAAAAAAAGCAATATCTCGCACCCACCGCGCGGGCATCTTCCTGACGCAAGTTCCCGATTAGTATAATATGATTGCACCATTCGCATAATGAAAACGATCGCGAGAAATCAGTGAGGAGGCGGGGATTTCATTGGACTTTCGACAACATTCACAGGGTCCGGGTCAGTCGAATGATCCAACATCGTTTCGTCCGCAGTTTTCGTTCAATCCCCCACCCCAAGGCGGGAACAGGTCATCCGAGCCGATGAACCACGGTGGCGCGCCGCAACCTCCGGGACCGCCACCCCCTGCCGGAAACGGTGGATCAGGGAAAGGGGAGAATGGTCCGCGACGGGCATCCGTTTGGCTGATCGCCCTTGTGTCCGGGTTGATCGGCGGTTTGCTGGTGTTGTTGCCGATGACGGTTCTGATGCAAAGCGGTTGGCTGACTCCGTATGGTGCAAATGACAGGCAATTGCAAAACGCGCCGGGGACACAGAAAAATGTCAGCGTAAGCGTCAATTCAGACATCATCAATGCCGCCAAAAAAGTGCGCCCGGCGGTGGTGGGTGTGGTCAACCTGCAAGAAACCGGTGATCCATTCAACCCGGGAACCGTGCAAAAAGGAACGGGATCGGGGATCATCTTCGAAAAAGTCGGCGGCAATGTGCACATTATCACCAACAACCATGTGATTGCCGGTGCGGAAAAAGTGCAGGTGGTTTTGCCCAAGGATAACGGCGGCGCCAAATTGACGGCCAAGATACTGGGGGCCGATCCGGTCACGGATCTGGCGGTGTTGGAAATTCCGGCACGCGGGATCAAAACCATCGCAACGCTGGGCAACTCCGATACGTTACAACCCGGGGAACCGGCCATTGCAATCGGCAACCCCCTGGGACTCGACTTTTCCCAGTCGGTCACCGTGGGTGTCATCAGCTCCACCAAACGCTCGATTCAAGTGAATGAAACGACGGCAATCGACGTCATTCAAACCGATGCGGCCATCAACCCCGGCAACAGTGGCGGCGCTCTCGTCAACGCAGCCGGACAGGTGATCGGCATCAACACACTGAAAATCGCGGAACAGGGTGTAGAAGGTCTCGGTTTCGCCATTCCGATCAATGAAGCCAAGCCGATCATTCAGGATCTGATCCAACACGGCCGGGTGATTCGCCCATACTTGGGGATCAACCTCATGGATTTGGAGGCCTTGCCCCAGGAATATTGGTCGGAACTGCAACTGCCCGACAACGTGAAATCGGGCATCATCATCCGGGACGTGCAACCGGGAACACCGGCCGATCAGGCGGGATTGGAAGCACACGACGTCATCGTGGCCGTGGATGGCAAACCGGTACGCACCGCCGCGGCATTCCGCAAATACCTCTACAACAACAAAAAAGTGGGCGACACGATTACCATCACGTACTACCGCGGCAGCAGCAAACAGTCAGCTACGGTCCGCTTGTCAGAACAACCCGCATCGTAATGTCAAACAACCCCTGTCAACCCTGTGTGGCGGCAGGGGTTTTGCCTGTGGATAATGTGGATAACTTGTGGATAAGTATGTCTTGGAGGTGAAATCCTTGCCGGAATCCTCGTATCGATTTGCCTGTGAAGAACACATGGATGTAGTAATCGACGGAATCGTCGATGATTTTGCCGTCGCCCCCACCATATTGCCTTGGCCGGACCCCACTGTCCGTGCGGAATCCCCCGCTGTGTGCCACTGGTGTGGCAAAACGGCCGATTATGTACTGACTTGGACGACGGAAGCGGAAACCCCCTCTACATGAGACGGGGGGGAATGTTGACGAAGGTGGCAGATCAGCGCTCACCGCGCTTTTGTTGACAAAGCAGTAAATCATTTATTTACCCGTTGTTTATAGGCGAACCCCCAAAAGGAAGGTTTTCAGATGATAAACTGTAGTAAATAGCTGAAGCCGTTTCCCGACCAACTTGAGATGCCAGCTACATGCAGAGATGGGATACGGCTTGCGGAACTTTGTCAGCAGTCTAACCCCTCATAAGAGAAGGGGGAATGTTTTCAAGTGAGGAGATACAGAGATGAACATTCAAATCATCGCCGTAGGGAAACTGAAAGAACGTTACCTCAAACAAGGGATCGACGAGTATGCAAAACGCCTGTCCGCCTACGCCAAACTGGACATGGTGGAAGTGGCGGAGGAACAAGCCCGCGATCCGGTCAGTGAAGCGGAAGCGGAAATCATCAAGAACAAGGAAGGAGAGCGCATTCTGAAACGGATTCATCCCGATGCCTACGTGGTTGCGCTGGCCATCGACGGGAAATCGATGTCCTCCGAGCAATTGTCCGCTCATCTCGACCGATTGGGTACCTACGGAACGAACCGGATTGCTTTTCTCATCGGCGGTTCTTACGGGTTGTCCGGTGAGGTGCTCCGGCGCGCCGACATGCTCCTTTCCTTTTCCAAGATGACCTTTCCCCATCAACTCATGCGCTTGATTTTATTGGAGCAGATTTACCGCGCGTTCAAAATCAGCCGGGGAGAGACGTATCACAAATGAAAAAAGAACGCCCGAAGGCGTTCACGCATATACGGGCCGCATCTGAATCGTCTGGTCCCGGTCCGGTCCCACCGAGAAGATCGCCAGCGGAATGCCGGTCAATTGGGTAATCCGTTCCACGTAGTGTTGAGCGGCCAACGGCAGTTCATGGTAACTGCGCACTTTGGTGATATCCTCTTTCCATCCGGGCAATTCCTCATAGACCGGTTCGCAATCCTTCAACACTTCCAGATTGGCCGGATAGTTTTCGATGATTTTCCCTTTGTACCGATATGCTTTGCAGATTTTCACCGTATCCAAACCGGTCAGCACGTCGATCGAGTTGAGCGACAATCCGGTAATGCCGCTGACGCGGCGCGCATGACGAACCACAACGCTGTCAAACCAGCCCACCCGACGCGGACGCCCGGTTGTGGTGCCGTATTCGCGCCCGATCTCCCGGATGCGATCCCCGATTTCATTGTGCAGTTCCGTCGGGAACGGGCCGTCACCCACCCGGGTGGTATACGCCTTGGCTACCCCGATCACCTGATGGATCTTGGTCGGACCCACTCCGGAGCCGATGCAGACACCGCCTGCCACAGGGTTGGACGAGGTGACGAAAGGATACGTCCCCTGGTCGATATCCAGCATGACGCCTTGCGCCCCTTCAAACAGCACACGGCGCCCCTGATCGATCGCATCATTCAATACCACCGATGTATCCGTTACATACGGACGAATCCGTTCCGCGCAGGCGAGATACCGTTCGTACACCTCATCAAAATCAAATCCGGTCATATCATAGAACCGCTCCAGCAAGCGGTTTTTCTCTTCCAAATTCCGTTTCAGCTTCTCGGCAAAAATGTCTTTGTCCAAAAGATCAGCCACGCGAATACCGATCCGCGCCGCTTTGTCCATGTAAGCGGGACCGATCCCTTTGCCGGTGGTGCCGATTTTCCCCGCACCCTTGCGCGTTTCCTCAGCCTTATCCAATTTGAGATGATACGGCATGATGACGTGCGCTCGATCGGAGATGCGCAAATTGTCCGTGGACACGCCATTCTGGTGCAGGTAATCCAGCTCTTCCACCAATGCTTCGGGATGGAGCACCATTCCGTTACCCAATACACAAATTTTGTCCGAGTAAAAAATGCCGGAAGGGATCAAGTGCAGTTTGTAACGTTTTCCTCCGAACACAATGGTGTGTCCCGCATTGTTACCGCCTTGGTATCGTGCCACAACTTCGGCTTTCTCAGCGAGGAAATCGGTGATTTTTCCTTTCCCTTCATCTCCCCACTGCGTGCCGACCACGACCACCGTCGACATGGGTCATTCCTCCTTCGCGGCGGTTTCCACCAGTTTTCCGAACACATTACATAGTCTATCCCAATACAAGCCAGAGTGTCAATGTCAAAACCGAACATTCTACCTGAATAAATGTAATATATTCGGATAAATAGATTCACACACCATCGTTTATCATTTCACATTTTCCAAGCGAGTGAAACGCGGGCAATTTCTCAAGGACGTGTCCGGAAAATCCACGAAGGAGCAAATGCTTTCCCAGGGCAAACAAATACCTGAGCACGGCTGAGCGAAGCCCCGGAAAGCACAGGGATGAAATTGCGGACAACTTCCTCCAAACAAGCGTCATTTGCCCTCGTCCAGCGCTTCAGGTTGGCGCGACCAGCGCCTCATTCTAGATCGACGGCTCCCCATGGCGCAGATCCAAGCTGAGAAATTTGTTATAGTTTTTGAGGAACAGCAATTCGACCTTGCCGACGGGGCCGTTCCGTTGCTTGCCGATAATGACTTCCAAGATGTTTTTCTTCTCCGAGTCCTCGTTGTAATAATCGTCCCGGTACAAAAACGCCACCACGTCCGCATCCTGCTCGATCGAACCGGATTCCCTGAGGTCCGACAGCATCGGTCGCTTGTCCTGACGCTGTTCCACCGCACGCGACAACTGGGACAGCGCAATGACCGGCACATTCAATTCCCGTGCCATCAACTTGAGAGAGCGGGAGATTTCGGAGATTTCCTGTTGCCGGCTTTCCCCGCCGCGACCGGAGATCAACTGCAAATAGTCGATCAGCACCAGGCCCAGTCCATGTTCCGCCTGCAACCGACGCAATTTGGAACGGATATCGAACACCGTCACCCCGGGCGTATCGTCGATGAAGATGGGCGCTTCCGATAACGTGCTGATCGCCATCGTCAGCTTTTCCCAATCCTCCTCAGTCAGATTGCCCGTCCGGAATGCCTGGGCGTCGATATTGCCCTCTGCCGCCAGCATCCGCATCACCAATTGCGGCGCCGACATCTCCAGGTTGAAAATGGCGACGGGCAGTTTCGAGCGGATGGCCACGTTTTGCGCCAGGTTGAGGGCAAACGCTGTCTTTCCCATACTGGGTCGGGCGGCGATGATAATCAGATCGGATGGTTGCAAACCGGACGTCATTCGGTCTAAATCAGTAAATCCGGTGGGAATCCCGGTTAATTCCCCCTTTTTGTAATGCAATTTCTCAATGTGTTCGTACGTCTCCATCAGAATGTCGCGGATCGGCACGAATCCGTTGCGGTGACGCCTTTGGGAGATGTCCAGGATCTGTTTTTCCGCCTCATCCAGAATCTCGGCCACTTCCGCACCACCCGAATACCCTGCGGAAGCGATCTGTGTCGCCGTCCGAATCAGTCGGCGCAGAATCGATTTTTCCTCCACGATACGAGCATAGTATTCCACGTTGGCAGAAGTGGGAACGACTTCAGCCAGCTCGGCCAAATAACTGACGCCCCCCACCTCTTCCAACAGCTTCCGGTCCTGCAGCTCGGATGTGATCGTCACCAGATCGAGCGGTTCCCCGCGTTCCGACAGTTCGATCATCACCTGAAACAACCGCTGATGCCCCTGTCGGTAAAAATCCTCGGGCCGAAGCCGCTCGGTCACCGTCACCAACGAGGATGGATCAATCAAGATGGCACCCAGAACAGCCTGTTCCGCCTCAAGATTGTGAGGAGGGAGACGGTCTGCGAACAACTCACTCATGTTCCATCATCCTCCACCCGTTGCCATAAAAAAACGCCCCACCCGCGCGTGGAGCGCTGATCGGCACGGTTCATTCTTCCACCACGTGGACTGCCACGGTCGCCGTCACTTCCGGATGCAGTTTCACCGGAACCCGTGTGACGCCGAGCGAACGGATCGGTTCTTCCAACAGGATCTTTTTCTTATCTACTTTCAGCCCGTGTGCCTGTTTCAATTGTTCGCTGATTTGCTTGGAAGTCACGGCACCGAATAACCGGCCGCCTTCACCTGCTTTGGCGCGGATGGTGACTTGAAGGTCCTTCAATTTCTCAGCCATTGCTTGGGCCTGTTGCCGTTCTTGTTGTTGTCGGGCTTCTTCCCGCCGTTTCTGATCCTTCCAGGCGTTCAGATTGCCCTCGGTCGCTTCCACGGCCAGCTTCCGTGGAAACAAGAAATTGCGCGCATATCCTTCGGAGACTTCCTTGATCTCCCCTTTTTTTCCTTGTCCTTTGACATCTTGCTGGAATATGACTTTCATTCAGCGTCGCTCCCTTCTTCGTGCACCTTCTCCAAAATCTTGAGCAAACGCTCGCGCGCTTCCGATACCGTCAGGTTATCCAGTTGAACGGCGGCATTGGTCAAATGGCCGCCGCCACCCATCTCTTCCATGACGACCTGCACATTGATATCTCCCTGCGACCGGGCGCTGATGGACACTTTTCCATCATCCCGCTCGCATACGACGAATGCGGCGCGAATTCCGTGCATGTTGAGCAGGGTGTCGGCCGACTGGGCAATCAGGATCTGGTCGTACCGTTCACCTTCCTCGCCCGTTGCAATCGCAATTTTATCGTATACCACTTCCGTATTTTTGACAATCTCCGCCCGTTTGACAAAGCGGTCCAAGTCCTCCTTGAGCAATGTCTGCACCATTGCCAGGTCCGCTCCATGCTGCCGAAGGAATGAAGCGGCCTCAAACGTACGCGAACCGGACCGGAATGCGAAGCTTTTGGTGTCGACGACGATGCCGGCGAACAACGCCGTCGCTTCCAGCGTATCCATGACGATCCGGTCTTTTTGGTACTGCAGAAGCTCGGTCACCAACTCGCAAGTGGAGGATGCATACGGCTCCAGGTAAACCAATACCGGATCGCGCACGAACTCTTCCCCGCGCCGGTGATGGTCAATCACCACCACCCGCTCCGCTTTGTCCAACAGACGTGGTTCGATTGCGAGTGAGGGTTTGTGGGTGTCCACCAATATGACGAGTGTGGTATCGTCCACCATTTGCAGCGCCCGCTCGGGTGTGACGATCCGTTCACGCAGATAGTCGTGTTTCTCAATCGCCTCCAACAACCGTTCGATCCCCAGGTTGTGGTCATCCTCATCCAATACGATGTAACCGGGGCGGTCATTCTTTCGGACTGCGCGCAAGACGCCGATCGCCGCCCCCAAGGCGTCCATGTCCGGCTCCATGTGTCCCATGATCAACACCTGTTCGCTGTCGCGGATCAAATTGCCGAGCGCATGTGCAATCACCCGCGCACGGACCCGGGTCCGTTTTTCCACGGCATTGGTTTTGCCGCCGAAAAAGACGATGCGTTCACCGTTGTGCACGGCCGCTTGGTCGCCTCCGCGCGCCAATGCGATATCCAGCGCGGCTTGGGCGTTTTGCGTCCGTTCGATCATCGTGTCGCCCGTGGCGGCCAGCCCGATGCTGAGCGTGATGGGGATCTTGTTTTTTCGCGTCTTCTCCCGCACTACATCCAGAATGTCAAACCTGCTTTTCATCAGGCGATTTAATTCGCGCTGCTCCAAGATGAGCAAAAACCGGTCGGTATCATAACGGCGTAAGCTGATGTCGTGCTTGATCGCCCATTGGGAAATGGCCCCTGTCACTTCCGTCAGCATCAGGTTCCGCTCCTGATCGTTCATCCCCTGCCCCGCTTCATCGAAGTTGTCCAGATGCATCAACCCGATGACAACCCGTTCCTGTTCGTATTGTTCCTGCAGTCGCACCAATCGTGTCACGTCACGGAAATAATAGAGTCTCTCTTTCCGGTGGTGAATGACCTCGTACGTCCGGTCGCCGATCCCGACGTTGAAAGACTCCCCTTCTTTTTTCTCGGCTGACTTCAGTACAGGCAGCAACTCGTCCAATGACGTCCCAATCAATTCCTCTTTTTGGATCATGTGCCGCACAAACGGATTGTGCCACTCAATGCGACGTTCGCGATCATACAGCAAAATACCCACCGGCAAATGGTCGATCGCTTCCTGGGTGGCTCCTTTCACCCGTTTCGACAATGTCAGCACATATTGCGAAAACTCTTGGCGGAACGCACGTTCCGCCCGCACCAACATCAACGCGATGAAAAAAAAGAGAGTGAGTCCCATTATGCCGTATTCCCAACGGTAGATGGAGAGAAGCGCGATCAACATCAGGCTGAAACACATGGACAGCACCATGTGTAACCCGTGCCAGCGCTGAGTGATAAATTTCGGCATCGTCACATCCCCTCGACCCGCTCTTCCTGTATGTTCTTAACCTTATTCCGCGCAGTTTGGTTCTATTTTACCAAAAGCGCCGGAAAAGCAAAAAACGGTTGAAACCGGGCGCAGCACGCTGGCAAAGTACACTGCCCAGGGGGAATTTCCTCGCGCGAATCCGTTCTCCTCTCGCTTGGGTTCAGGTTCGCACACCCGGAAAAACATTTCCCCCTGTTGAAATGACCGGACTCACCGGTTTACTCACCGTTCTCTTTCCATTTTCCACGTAAATCAAAGGCCATATCCATCATGCCGATCAGGTGAATCCCCATCAACAGAAGCGGAAACGGAAAGGACAGGACGGCGACGGCAACAACCCATCCCCGACTCCAACCGCGGCGACGAAAGACGAACGCCAGGAAGCTGAAACCCTGGATCAGAATCAGCAATGTAAAGACGGGTAACGCCGGAGCCAAGCCACCAGCACCGTCCTTGCTCAACAGCGTGAACAAGATCAGTGCCAAATAAACGACAAAGAAAGACCGGGGAAACCGCCACCGATCAAAAGACGGAAGGTATTTACCAGGGAACCCCCGTTTGATTAACCACTTTCTGCCGATGAGGAAACTGACCGACACGACACCGAACGTCACAGTGCCCAAGGTGACAGGCAGGAAGAGCGAAAGTGGCAGTTTCGGCATCACGTAGTCCATATCATATCCCTGCATCATCCGCTCGGTTTCCGCCAGTTGCTTTTGCCATTCGGACTGAAACGCTTCCATGATGTGGAATGATTGCTCCGCGATAACCAATGTCAACAACAGGAGCAACACGGAGACGATCCAGCCACCCAGCACGACGTCCACAGCGCGCATACGCGGCAGCCGGTACAGCTCTCCCATCACGATTCCTGCGGCCATGCCGAACAGCGCCAGTGAAAGCACAACCGGATGAAAGAGCAGCAAAAGAAGCAATCCCAACACTGACGCAAATCCAACGGCGGAAACCCACGAGCGTTTGGCGGTGTGAATGAAAAATGGAAGGGGAAAAAGCCAGATGGTGAAAAGGGAGAACGGGGTAAAGAGCGAGGCGAACAGCGGGATGAATGCCGCGCACAACCAAAACCCGTCCCGTACCCGATCAGTTGGTCCCGTCAAAACCGCGTCACCTCTTGTTGATATAGTCGTCCAGTGCGGAGAGATCCCCGTACCATTCTTCCAATTGATGTCCTTCGCGAATGTGCTCGCGCAATTTATGTTTGACAACCTGATCAATTTCCCTGTAGGAATAACCCAAACGGCGCGCCATGACATATGTCGCCATAACCAGACTGGCCAGACTGTCAAGGATGATATGCTGATTGGCATGATGCAACCCTTTGAACAGATTGGCCTGCTGATCCAGCATCTCCGTCTTCAACCAATCGATCACTTTCACACTTTTGGCTATCTGTACATGTTGCTCCGGCCGGCTCATGGCAAACACTCCTTAGGAAACTTTGAGGAGTGATTTCAACATGCCGCGCGCCTTTTCCTGCTTTTCCATCCTTCTCCACCGCCCATTGCAAAAAAACAGGGGCTGCCTGTGCCCCTGTCGCTTTAGTCGGTCGTGTACGGCAACAACGCCATTTGGCGTGCCCGTTTGATCGCACGGGTCAATTGCCGCTGGTATTTGGAAGAAGTTCCGGTTACCCGACGCGGCAGGATTTTCCCGCGCTCGCTGATGAACTTCTTCAGCAGGTCCACGTCTTTATAATCGATGTAATCGATTTTGTTCACCGTAAAGTAGCACACTTTGCGGCGTTTGTGTCCACGACGGCGAGCCATGTTCCATCCTCCTTTCGCATAAGCGGGATTTCAATCAGTGATTCCGTATCAGAAGGGCAGATCGTCGTCAGAGATGTCGATCGGCTTTCCATCATCCGCAAACGGGTCGTCGAAATCGTTGTTGCTCTTCGGCGAGAAGCGCTGGGAATCCCCCTCCATGCCGGGATTCCGGGACGCACCTCCAGCCGGTTCGAGGAAACGGACATCTTCAGCCACTACTTCCGTCACCCAAACCCTGCGTCCTTCATTGTTTTCGTAACTGCGGACCTGCAATCGACCGTCCACCCCGACCAGGCGGCCTTTTTTCAGGTAGTTGGCGCAGTTCTCCGCCAACTGGCGCCATGTGACAATCGGGATGAAGTCAGTCTCCCGTTCCCCTTGCTGATTGGTGAACCGACGGTCCACAGCGATGGTGAAGGAAGCCACAGCGACACCGCTCGGCGTGTAACGGAGTTCGGGATCCCGGGTCAACCGACCGATCAGAACCACCCGATTCAGCATGTAACAACTCTCCTTTTTTCGCCGATTCCTCTCTCAAACGACCTACCCTTATTTCTCTTCCAGGTTGATGATCATGTGACGGATCACGTTGTCGTTGATCTTGATGGTGCGATCCAGTTCATTGACGACTTCCGGGGTGGCGTTGAACGTCACCACGGTGTACACGCCGTCACGGAACTTCTTGATCTCATAGGCAAGACGACGTTTGCCCATTTCGTTCACTTCGATGATTTCACCGCCGTTGTTGGTGATCACCGAATGCACCTTTTCCCGCGTTGCGCGAAGGTTCTCATCGTCCAGATCCGGACGCACGATGTACATCAGCTCGTATTTCCGCATCCTTTACACCTCCTTTTGGACTTTGCGGTCCCTGCCCGTCGGCAGGAACAAGGAGTGGATATACACAAAACCACAATTCTATATTCTAACAGAATCCAAGAACGGTGGCAAGAAGTCATTTCAAAACGTCACGAGCTTGTCGGGCAACGGTGCCAGCATCGTTTTCCGTTCACTTCACCTGCGTCCACAGCTCTTTCTCTTATACATTGAACCGGAAATGCATTACATCACCGTCACGCACGACGTAATCCTTGCCTTCCAAGCGCAACAACCCTTTTTCCCGAGCCGCCGCGAGTGAACCTGCCGCCATGAGGTCCTCATAACCGATCACCTCGGCGCGGATGAAACCCCGTTCAAAGTCGCTGTGAATGACACCGGCCGCCTGCGGTGCTTTGGTCCCCCGGCGAATCGTCCAGGCCCGCACCTCTTTTTCCCCTGCGGTAAAATAGGTGATCAGCCCCAACAATTGATACGCCGCCGCCACCAACCGGTCCAATCCGGACTGTTCCAAACCCAAATCCGCAAGGAATTGCCGCCGTTCCTCTCCTTCCAATTCGGCAATCTCCGCTTCCAGCTGGGCACTGATCGGGACCACCTCGGCTCCTTCTTCGTCCGCGATCCGCTTCACTTCCTGCACATACGGATTGGACCACGGATCAGCCGCATCTTCTTCTCCCACATTGGCGGCATACAACACTTTTTTCGCAGTCAACAAATTGAGCGTTCCCCTGACGGCCTCGCGTTCCTCATCGGACAGCTCCACCCGTCGGGCCGGAATCCCCTCCGTCAGGGCCTCCTTCAACTTGACCAGTGCCGCATGTTGCAACATGGCCATCTTGTCTCCGCTTTTTTTCTGCCGGCTGACACGCTCCAACCGACGCTCCACCGACTCCAGATCAGCAAGAATCAATTCCAGATTGATCGTTTCGATGTCGCTGGCCGGATCCACTTTGCCCGCCACATGGGTGATGTTTTCATCCTCAAAACAGCGGACGACGTGAATGATCGCGTCCACTTCGCGAATATGGGACAAAAACTGGTTTCCCAACCCTTCCCCCTTGCTGGCCCCCTTTACCAAACCGGCGATGTCCGTAAACTGAAAATGCGTCGGCACCACCCGCTGGGGCTTCACCATCTCGGCCAGACGGTCCAGCCGTTCGTCTGGCACATCCACTACGCCCACATTGGGATCAATGGTACAAAACGGGTAGTTGGCCGATTCGGCCCCCGCCCGCGTGATGGCGTTAAACAGTGTTGATTTCCCCACATTGGGCAAACCTACAATGCCCGTCGTCAATGGCATACTGTCATCTCCCCCCGACCGGGATCAAAATCGCTCCCATCTTTTGTTCACATGAAAATCCGCCTTTTTCAGGCGGAACGTTCATTCATTGCCTTCTTGATCGGCCGCTTGTATCAGCACTTTTTTCATTTTCTTTTCAAACTGCGACCGGGGCAAGAGCACGCTGTGGCCGCAACCGGTACACTTGATCCGAATATCCATCCCCATGCGAATCACTTTCCACGCATTGGTTCCGCAGGGGTGGGGCTTTTTCATCTCTACGATGTCCCCCAAAGCGAACAATTTCCGTTGCAACACCATCCATCACGCTCCTGCTCATGGCCTGTCAACTCGGTCATCTGCTCGTATTCCAGTATAACCGATCTGATCAATCCTGCAACAAAACAAACCCAACCTTGTTCGCCGGTGGAGTTGGCGATGAAATGATTCTTGAAATATGAGCCGCTCTTGTCCGAACCGGCTTGCGATCTGGTCTCACGCCAAGCAAAAAGCGATATCTACTCCCTTAACCGCTCCGAAGTATTCGTTGGGTCCATCATGGCATGAACAAGTCCGCGGAAGATAAAAAACCGGTCATCGCCCGGATATCTGCGTGGATTCTGCTATTTGGAAATGATAGAATATTACGAGGATACAAGGAAAAGCGTTGAACCTCACTCTCGGGCAGAGCTGAAGTCAACAACGCCGTTTTGACATGCTCTTTTATCGCACCGCCTCGGGTTCGCAGAGCGGGAGAGAAAAGGAAACGGCGGTTCCGCGCCGGTATTTGCTGTCAATCCCGATTACCCGCCATGTGCCTGCATATCCGAAACCGGTCCCGCCCGTACAGCGCGAGCGGGCTTTGTCCACTCGGCAGAAATACTCGAAAACCTGGCAAGAAATAACCGATTCAATGATCGGCTTGCGCCATGTCCAAGTCGTTCGTCTTTTCCTTGACTGGCAACAGGCTCGAAAAAGAACAGCACTACAGCCGTTCCTGTGGTTTGTGTCATAAAGGGCTCCCAACGTTATCATTGGGAGCCGCCGGCCCAGGCAAGTGGGGCCTTGCTAGCACGCTTTCCTTGTCTCCGTTATATTCCCCGTTCCAATCATGATCAATCCATAGGCGACCTTGATTTTTGCGGAATGATCCATTGGCGTTCCGCGACAAAGAGGATGGGCCTTATGGATTTTGATAACGGGCCCCGACCTCATGATTCACTGTTGAGCAGATCCGGTAAGCTTCGGCAAACCGCCGGGAGTGAAAAAGGAGAAGTATCGCATGAAACGTAAAAGTCTCAGAGTGCCGGCGGAGATTACCTTCATCGCCGTTTTTGCGTTCCTGATCAACTTGTGGACGGAAAATGATTCCCAGACATTGTACGACCGGTATTTCGCCTTCATCTTCAAATGGAAACTGCCGATCATCATCGTGGCACTGCTTTTTTCATCCTTTTATATCTATTTCCGTGAGCAAATCCGCGAATACAAGGAAGATTTGGCGGACAACGCCCGCATGTTGCTGCAGGCTTATGACGAGCTGAAGGATTTCAAATGGCGGGCGCGCCTGTTGCATGCCATGAAACGGTTCACCCAAAACGAACCGTACGTGCTCGCCGTCCAGTTGTACGAATACACCGTCAAGCGGGAAAGGCGGAAAGTCGTCTTCAAAATCAACCACTTGGACGGGTATGTATGGGAAAACATCGACCTCAACGCGATGGTGCAGGCATACTACGAGGTGGACGCACGATTGTTCCAGCAATTTGAGCAGGCGGTACGGGCATTTGAAGCGGACTTTCTTGATCCGCTGTTGGATTTCATCCAGCAGTATCAACCGGAGATCGAAGGAAAGGACGACATCGACGACCGCACGGCCATTCGGTATGCATTCGTGCAACTCGCCCTCGACCTCCTGGAGACCAAAATCAACTTCGATCTGTTTGTCGACCCCGAAACCAGAAGGAAAATCAACACCCGAAAGCGAACCGGTATTTTAAGGGGCATCATGATGAAAGACCGGTTTTACACGTTTTTGCACGATGGGAATAGCGACAAGCAGGGACGAGTATATTTAACCAAAACCATCCGCATCAAAGGCGGGAATTATGTTTTCTTGCTCACACTGAGCCCGGATATCCTGGAAGAGGAAAACCACGCCGAGCACTTCGAAAAACTGTCACAAGCATTTGCCCAGGAGATGCACCAAGCGGAGCAAATCACGTATAATAATGGTGAGATCGACTAAAAGGGGGACAAGCGCATGGAGCGCGGCGAGCTGGACAAACAGCGGGAGCAGATGATTATCGAGCGGCTCAAACGGATGGGGATCAGGGTGGAACCAAAGGGCAACAAAAAAAGAACCCCCGATTTTTCCGCGATCATCGGCCACCCACAGCCGCAATGGGTAATCAAGTGAGTATGGGTTGAAGAAACCGGCTTATCGATTTTTTCTTTTATACATGCAAGGACTGATACATATTTCCCATATCGGAAATCTGAAGAAAGGGACCGTTTTCTGTGCCCCATGGCAGAAAGAACCGGTCTTTTTTTTGTTTCCGACACCCGCCTGCATCAAATCAACCGTTGCCGGATCGGATGCAACAGCAATATCATTAAAATAAACAGATTCAATACACCATACAAAGGATACAGAATGTGGATCAAGGCGGCAAAACCCAGACGGCTGAGCGGGATCATCACGATTAGGACCATCGCCGCAATCATCCAGCGCGGCAATGGAAGCCAATGGGACAAGCGAGAGACCAGACCATGCACATTACTGACGGCGGTGGTGAAAATGGCCAACCACAGCACCAGAGAAACCACTCCTACCCACCATGGAGAATAGTGACGCATCAAGGCAAAAAGGGGAATATCATACTGAGGCACCAAATGCGCCACGCGAAGCAAGGCCATATTGTACAGATACGCCACTGCGCCCAGGCAAACCGAACTGATCACGGCGGCGAACCAAATTTCCGATGAGCGGCGAATTTCCGTCCCCAACGTGGACAATACCGCCAACAAAGAAATGATGTTGAACGCCGCATAAGTGATCGCTGACGACCATAACGGGGTTTGCTGAGTCACGTTGGACAGATGCCAAACCGACACCGGCTCCTTGGCATCCGTTTGCAGAAAGTGGCTGCACACCAACAACAGAATGAGGGTTAAAACCGGCATCAGCAGCGCATTGACCGTCATCACCCCTCGCAGATCAAACAACAGCACCCAAAATACGATCGCACACAACACAAATCCGCCTAATATGTAGGATCCGTTCCACTGCTCAAACGTCGCACCACTCCCCGCCACCATCACCAAAGTCCCGGTCAACAAAAACAACAGAATCACTCCGTCAAAAAAACGGGCGAGCCGGCCATCCATCAATTGCATCAACATTTCCGAGTAATGCTGGGTTCGGCGATACCAACTGATTTGAAGCATCGTAACGGTGGCCAAAAAAAACAATGCCATGGACAATACAATCCCCCACCTGCTGTTATCGCCGTAAGTGCCAAAAAATTCCCATATTTCCCGACCGGACGCAAAACCCGCGCCAATGGTCGTACCCACAATGGTCATGCTGATTTTGACCGATCGCCAAACAGATGCCCACACACCAACCGCCTCCCCAGGCTCGTCGCGGGTTGTCCGTATATGTATATTTCAACCTGTGAATCCGTATACTGGTAAGGACCAAAAATATCGGAGGTCGACTGCCATGCGCGAGCTGGTTCCCAGACCCGGATCACCTTACTCCTATCCGTATCGCGTACAGTACACACAGCCTTATGCCGCACAGGAATGCGCGGAGCGGTTGCATCAAGTCCTTCGCACAAGTGGATCATTCACCCATTTGGCTTGCGTTTGTATCGGAACCGACCGCTCCACCGGGGATGCGCTCGGTCCGCTGGTCGGAACGTTATTGGAGAAGCACGCACCACCTTCCCTGCATATTTTCGGTACATTGGACGAGCCTGTTCATGCTGTCAATCTGCGTTCCACGCTGTTCCGCATCCATCAGGAACTGCCTCATCCGTTCATCATCGCGGTGGACGCCTGTTTGGGACAATTGAAAAGTGTCGGATGGATTCAATTGGGTTTGGGGCCGTTAAAGCCCGGTGCAGGGGTGAACAAAAACCTTCCGGAGGTAGGTCAAGTTCATGTCACGGGAATTGTCAATGTGGCCGGATTTATGGAATATTTCGTTTTACAAAACACCCGATTGGGCGTCGTTATGAAAATGGCGGAAGTCATCGCCGATGCAGTGCAGTTGGCCGTTCGTCAATACCACACCTTGCCGCGTTGAAGCACATCCAAACACATTCGTCAGACCGACGTTGTCAAGGGATCGGATCCAGTGTCCTGATCCCTTTTTTTGTCCATCATCCCATCTTAGATGATCTTTGTTCCCGCAATTATTTTTTTGCGATCGGATTGGCATTCGTCTGGGCAAGTTCGGGCGTAGCGGACTAACCGGCCCCAAATGGGGGGAACTGCCACTTCAACACCTGATCCGGTATGTTCTATTCCTTGTTCCATTCATCAAGCCCCTCATTCGCCGTTCATGTATGACGCTTTTCCCCTTTTTCGAAGCAACCGCCCTGTGTTACCTGAATCATCATCATCTTCGTCATTCAAAAGTGCGAAGCCCCCTTCCTTGATTCCTTGGAAATCCCCCAATCAGGCAACTCCTGGATGAAAGAACGGAAACGACCAAACCCCGTTATCCGCGCTGCCGCCGAAGTGTTAACCAATGGTCGTGCCTGTTTTCAACTGCAGGGACGATAGACCGACAAGCAGAAATCACCGTAACCAATGTTCGTACATCATCTGCTCGGCCTTTGGGCAGTGAGGAGTATACCGCGGAGCCAAAAATGAGCGGGTTTCGGCTCCTCCTTTCGACAGTAGACGGTACACGTGCATATACGCAATATGGAAACGACGTGACGGATCATTACCCCGAACTGATTCTGTTGTCAGTGCCACAGGGAACAGTGTTAGCGGCGAATGGATCGTGACTGGTGACGGGGGTCGACCGGTTTTTGAAGCGGTTATCAGACGGTTGCAAACGAGGAAGCGGAAAAAGATTGAGCGACTTTCTCACCATCCCCCTGTTCAAAAGATGCCGGCTTTTCACACATTCAAAACCATATATTTCCATATTATCTAATGAAGTGGTTGGATCGCGACCACAAGCTATGAACAGGGCATCGGATTATCCTGCCGGGGCATGCGGGCAATACTTCCGTTTTTCAAAGATCCGTTGGACAGACCGAATGGAGGGATTGCAAATGGACTTGTATTACGAGGTTTACGGTAACGGAAAACCTGTCATTCTCCTTCACGGCGGCGGTGCTGATTTGCGAGATTGGACGTTTGTTGTACCTCTTCTGGCCAGAAACTATAAGGTGGTTGCTTTTGATGGACGCGGGGCTGGAAAGTCACCATCTCCTGTGGAACCGGCCAACTATGTTGAAGATTTGCGCGCACTACTTGATCATCTGGAGATCGATAAGACCGCGCTTGTAGGTCACTCCTTGGGCGGTCAGATCGCGACGGATTTCGCCCTGACTTACCCCAAAAGGGTATCCGAACTTGTGTTGGTCTCACCCTCATTGTCAGGTTTTAGATTTTCTCAGGAGTTTGAAGAATGGATGCAACAAATCAATGCGGCCGCTCCAGATACGGAAAAGATGGTCGAGCTTTCGCTCAACTCTCCTTCGTATCGCGTGATCATGGCTGGTCCAAACCGGGATCTGATGATCCAAATGCTTCAACATCATATACAGCGGACATTTGAGTGGGCCACTTTCGAATCGGTTTGGCCACAGCCGCCAGCAATCGAAAGATTGGAAGGATTGACTGTCAAGACACTATTTATTATCGGCACAGAGGACCTGCCGGATCTCCATCGTGTTGCAGATTGCTTTCAACAAGTGCCAAATATCCGTTTCGTTGAGATCGCCGGTGCAGATCACAAAGTTACGCTTACCCACCCCGAGGAGCTGTATCGCCATATCACCCGTTTTATGGAGGAATGAAGCCTGCCACGGCACGGCATAACGTCTCTTGGATTTCCGAAACCGCCCCGGAATTTCGGCCTCTGACGGGTCTCAAATCAAATTGCCAAGCCACCGGTCCTGATCAACCCGTATCTTCGTAATGCCAACCGGCTCGTGGATCATGGGGCGAAGCGTAATCAGGTAATCAATCACTATTGGAGCATCAATCTGATTTGGGTATGAAGCATCGCATCTGCTGTGCAATGATAAACAACTTCATAACCTTTGGCCATTTTTCCAATCGCAGTCGAATGAGAAAAGCCGATCCTAACGACTTTAACCCCCAAACTCTCCAAAAATGTTGTGTCGCTCGTATCGTGACAGCTGCCGTTACGTGATGTCCATCCAAATGTGATCATTCAACAACATGACCTCCAATAAAACCGGTCCTCCAAAAACAATTGCTTTCATTTCTTATCTTGAAATATAGGAATTCTTGGTTTCTATCCTTCGGTCCAGTAACCATATCGAATAACCACTTTGCGTTTTTGTAAAAAACCATCTGTACCCCGTCAGGTGACGGAAGTACAGATGGTTTTTCCCTTGATCCTCATTTTCCATCGTTCACTTTTTTTCCTGTCAACACAGCGGTGTCTTCCTCTTTATTCCCGTTTAGCGCACGATGGATTGCTTGTCGTTCTTCGGAAGAAAGTGGATAAGAAGACTCCCCTTCTACGATTGGCTTCGCGTAAATATAGGACGGATTATGATGGCTGAACAAACTGCTGATCACCACACCGTTCCCCTGTTCATCCAGCATGGCCAATGAAAAACTCATGTCAGTCGCACTCTCTCCCATGGCATTGTAACGTACCAATCCCATACGTCCTTTGAGGGAAGCGAGTGTCTGATCAATCCGTTTGAGATAGAACAGCAACTGTTCCCCATCTACCTTGCCGGATTCCAACAGGGCGGAAATGGAATCGGCATGCTGGAAATAACGGTACAACTTACGCCATCTGCGCTTTTGAAGTGAGAAACGAATCCATCCGATCAACAAAAGAAGGAACAATACCACTTGTCCAATCAATACACCCATGATCCAGGTGGCAGGATCCTGATGTATCCACCTGATCCATTGTTCCAACATGGTTGAATCCTCCTGTCTTTCCCTTTCCATCATGAACATCAGCAATGATAACCATTTTACAACAATGTCTCTCGGATCTCACGAAGTGCCGCCAGCAGGTCGTCGATATCCTTCTCGCGGTTGAAGTAACCCGGGCTGACGCGAACTGTTCCGGTTTTATCCGTTCCCAAACTACGGTGAGCCAATGCCGCACAATGAAAACCCGCACGTACGGCGATTTCGAAATGTTGATCCAGGATACCGGCCACCGTCAAACTGTCCACACCTTCTATATTAAAAGAGGTAACCGGTAATAAGGAATCTTCGGGTCCGTAAACCTGGACCCCGTCCATTTCCCGTAAGCCCGACCGCAACCGATCGTTCAACGCCATCTCCCGGCGGTGAATGGTGTCCAAGCCGGTTTGCGTGACAAAACGAACCCCGGCCTCCAATCCTGCGATCCCGGGTGTATTGGGTGTTCCGCTCTCAAACCCCTCCGGGCGAGCCGAAGGGTGTTCCAACGATTCGGAACGACTGCCTGTTCCTCCCTGAATCCAAGGTACCATCCTGACATCGGGATGTACGTACAATCCTCCCGTTCCCTGTGGGCCAAACAATCCTTTATGACCGGGAAACGCCAACAGATGGATGTTCATCGCTTCCACGTCAATGGGCAGCACACCCGCTGTTTGTGCCGCATCCACCAAAAGAAGAACGCCGTGTTTGACGGCGATGGCACCAATCTCTTCGATAGGCAGGACGGCACCGGTCACATTGGAACCGTGTGTCATCGCGATCAGACGGGTATCCGGCGTCAATGCTTCTTCCACTGAAAGCGGCTCCACCGTTCCTTGTCGAGAGGGTGGGACAACGGTGACACGAATCCCGCGTTCCTTTTTCAGTGCCTCCAACGGACGTGCCATCGCGTTATGCTCCCAGGGAGAGGTCACCACATGATCCCCCGGTTGCAGCAAACCTTTCAGCGCTTGATTGATCGCTTGCGTTGCATTTGCGTAAAAAAACAGGTTTCGCGGGTCCCGAATCCCAAACAAATCAGCCAAGGCTCTGCGGGCTTTGGCCAACACTGCTCCCGCCTGCACCGACAGCCGGTGCCCTCCTCTGCCGGGATTGGCACCCAGCCGATCAATGCAATCTTTTACCGCCTCCGAAACCCCTTCAGGTTTCGGCCAAGTCGTGGCGGCATTATCCAGATAAATCATTTCCCACCACTCCAATGCCGATGAACCCTATTCTCATTATACTATGTCCGGGGGAAGTCGGTCCCGCTTGCCTTTTGGCGTCACCCCCCGCAACTGGTTGCGGGCTTTGTCCATCCCCTCTTCCAATCCGTGAGCCAATTGAATTTGTCCATCCGTGATACGAGTCAATCCGTTGCTCAAACGATCGGTACCTTCATCCAGTTGGAAAAGTCTGCCCGTGTTGCGGGCGAAATCCGTATCCCGCTCATGCCGGCGGGATGATCTTTCCCTAAGGTTGCCCACAGGAAAATGATCACCCTTCTCTTTACGGACTTTCACCCTTACGAAAGACAGGTTTGTCCTTTTTGATCCTCAATCTTGCCATGATTCTCCTTGAAGGAATTCAATCAACCGTTCCAGTTCCCGTTCCGAATAATACTCAATCTCAATTTTGCCTTTTCGTTTTCCCTGCCGGATCCGAACGGGCGTGTTCAACGATTCCCGCAACAGTTCTTCATAACGCTTGTATGGGGAATGAAATTCCGTCTTTTCTTTTTTCTTTTTCGGCTTTACCTGTTGAACGTGTTGTACCCATTCCTCCAGCTGTCGTACACTGGCTCCTTCCTTTTTCACCTTTTCGGCCAATTTCTTCTGCAGCTCCCGGTCTTTCAATCCCAATAACGCCCGTGCGTGACCCATGGTCAATGTTCCACGTGAAACATCCTCTTGAATTTCTGGGGGCAATTGCAGTAACCGGAGAAAGTTGGTCACATGCGGACGACTCTTCCCAACCCTCGCGGCCAGCTCTTCCTGTGTCAGTGAAAAATGCGTCATCAATTTCTGGTATGCCATCGCCACTTCCAGCGGGTTCAAATCCTCCCGCTGTAAGTTCTCGATCAGCGCAATCTCCATCATTCGATCATCGGAAAACTCGCGGACCACTACGGGAACTTTGCTTAATCCCGCTTCTTTCGCGGCACGAAATCGCCGTTCGCCTGCTACGATTTCATACCCTCGAATGCTTTTACGTACGACAATCGGTTGAACGATGCCGTGTTCCTTGATCGAGGAAACCAACTCCTGCAATGCTTCTGGATCAAAATGTTTGCGCGGTTGATAGGGATTGGGACGCAACTCCTCCAACGGTACTTCATTGACCGCATCGGATTCCTGGACATCAATGTCTGGTAATAATGCTCCCAGCCCCTTTCCCAGACGTTTACCGCTCACGTCCGATCACTTCCTTTGCCAACTGAATGTAACACTCCGCCCCTTTGGAACGCGGATCGTATGTAACGATCGGTTTCCCGTGACTGGGCGCTTCACTTACCCGTACATTTCGCGGGATGACCACGTCATACACTTTGTGCTGAAAATATTTCTTCACTTCCTCCATCACTTGAACGGACAAATTGGTCCGACCGTCAAACATCGTCAGCAACACCCCTTCGATCTCCAATTGCTTGTTCAGGTGTTTCTGAACGATGCGGATCGTGTTCAGCAGTTGCCCCAAACCTTCCAGTGCGTAATATTCACATTGGATCGGGATCAGTACCGAATCGGCCGCCGTCAAGGAATTGACCGTTAGAACCCCCAGAGACGGCGGACAGTCGATCAACAGATAATCATATTGTTCCCGTACCTGCTGCAATGCCCGCTTCAAGCGCATCTCCCTGGAGATCACCTGCACCAGCTCGATTTCCGCACCTGCCAACTGAATCGTGGCCGGCAACACATGCAGTCCTTTGATCGCGGTGGAGCGGATCGCATCGGCCGGTGGAACATCGTTGATCAACACGTCGTAGATGCAATGTTTGAGATCAGCCTTGTTGATCCCCAACCCGCTCGTTGTGTTTCCCTGCGGATCGATATCAATGATTAACACTTTTTTCCCCGCCATTGCCAGCCCCGCACCCAAGTTGATCGATGTCGTCGTCTTCCCGACTCCCCCTTTTTGATTGGCAATCGCGATGATTCTCCCCATGTTTTCACCTCATTTGCTCCGTTGTACTCATCGCGCGGGTACCTTCCTCTTTTATGTAACACCCTTTCTTTCCTTTGATCAAGTGAACATTACTTCTGGCCTCCCTTGGGAATCCGAATCACCAACTCGTAGTAGTGCTCAGTGTCGTTCTCGTCTGCCAGAACGGTCATCCCGGTTTGTTTCACCATGTCCAACGATTGACGAATGGTGTTCAGTGCGATCCGGACATCCCGCGAGACGGCCCGCTTACGGGGCTTTTTGGGGGGATTCTCCTTTTCCAGCAACTTTTTCACACGTTCTTCCGTTTGCTTGACGTTCCATTCTTTTTCAATGATCTCCCGCAACAGGCGAACCTGCATTTCTTCATCCCGCAATGCTAACAGCGCACGGGCATGCCGTTCCGTTACTTTTCTCTTGAGCAACGCATCTTTCACTTGTTCCGGCAACTGCAACAGGCGCAATTTATTGGCGATTGTGGATTGCCCTTTCCCCAAACGCTGTGCCAGACTTTCCTGTGTGAGACCATGCAGCTCGATCAACTTTTGATAGGCCATCGCCTCCTCGATCACCGTCAACCCTTCCCGTTGCAGGTTTTCGATGAGGGAGGCTGATGCCGCCTGTGCATCGCTCATTTCCCTTACGATGGCGGGGATGGTCCGCATGCCCAACTTTTTTACCGCCCGCCACCGGCGTTCCCCGGCGATCAGCTCATAACCGTTTTTCACCCGCCGTAACACCACAGGTTGAATCACACCATGGGTTTGAATGGTTTGGCACAACTCGTCGATCCGTTCGTCGTCAAAAACCGCACGCGGTTGATAAGGACTGGGCTGAATCGTATCAACGGGAATTTGCTTGACCTCTTCCTGTTCCTCTTTGTCCACCAAACCGAATAAGCGAGAGAAAGGTTCTCTCATTTCGTTGAACACCACCTAGCATCAACTCATAAACTTGCCGAAGGGCCACTATGTTTCTATTCGAGGATTCAACGCTGTCCCCCTTCTTGACAAATCCCGATTGACGTAAACGGCTCCCTTTCTCGGAGCGGTTTATTGCATAACCATACATACTCCAGGTGTGGCCGTTCATTCCATCAAAGGGGGATGATTTCCTGGATGAGCGGAAGAACTGAAAGACGCGAGCAATTTTCTCCAGGGCATGTCTGGTGAATACTGTCCACATTGCTTTCCCGGCTCGTTCCACCTCCGCCCTGCAGGGAAGCAGATGATGACCACTCCGACCCGGTCAGCGCAGGACGCGGGCAAAGTACGCTTCGCTTTGAGGAAATTGCCCGCGATTTCAATCCTGCGCTTCCCGAGCCTTCGCTCAGTCAGGGCTTGGTAAGTCACTCTCCTGGGAAAACATTTCTCCCTTAGAGAATGAACAGACACGCCCTGGAAAAACATACTTGCCGCGCAGGGGATGCCAGGGTTCACGGCCAAAATGTTTCACGTGGAACATTCCGAAAATACACGCGATCTCATTCATCGATTTGTTCCCAAACTCAGTTGACCCTCATCCATCCTGATTGATAGAATCGATTATAGGAATTTTTCTTTCTATTATGGGAGGAGACTTTATGAGCGCACCGGTATATATCGGGAATGACCAAGGTTATTACGGCACCAAAGTAGTGAGTCGGCAAGGAGACAAGTTCTACAAACTCTTTATTCGCAACATGGTGGTACCCAACCGGGTCGGAGAAATTACATACAACAACGATCCACACAACATCATTTATCGCGAAAAAGACGGGGATCGTGAATGGTTCTGCGGCAAATTGGCCATCGAACAGTCTGGCGATGACGAATTGTTTGACTCACATGAACGGCGTTTGTTCAGTCCGACCTGGTTCCGGGAAAAAGAATACCTGATTATGTTCCGTGTCAGCACCGGTTTGATGCTGCAAGGGAACACGGAGCCGATCATCTCGGTAGCGCTGCCCACCGACAGCTATATTGACTACAAAGAGGAATTGAAACGCCGGTTGATTGGAAAACACAGTTTTGAAATCAAGCAAGGTAACCTCCCCTTCCGTCGGATCGAATTTGAAGTGAAACGGGAAAACCTCTATGTGATCAGCCAGCCGATGGCGACGCTGTTCCACATCGCATTGGACCGCGACGGTCAACTGCTGAACGAGGATCTTTTTATCCAAAAAGTGAGCATCAACGACCTCGGCTTCGGCACTTCGGACATTGAAACCCTGCATGGCGAAACGATCATCAAACGGCAAAGCTTCACTTCTCGTCATGCGATGTTGAACGTGTACCACCTGTTGTCCAAACGCCTTCTTGAGTTTACCCGTGACGTGGACCCGGACGGAAACGGTAAAGAGTACCCGATCTGGAGCCTGAACCGGGTGATTCGATCCGGTGAAATCAGCTTCAAAGGAAAAGTGTACGACGTCTCCGAAATCGTACAAAAAAGCATTTCCGAAGTGGGGAACGCACTGGTGGACGAAGTATGGCATCGTCTGGACTACGGTGACGACATCACCTACATCATCCTGACCGGTGGTGCCTCCATCCCCTTCAAACCGTTTTACCGCGAACGGTTTGGAGACAAATTGATTTTTGCCCAAGACTACGGAATCGAAGCACAGTTTGCCAACGCTTTCGGCCTGTGCAAGTTCTCGCAATCCAAATCGCGTACCGTCCCGACCGAAAACATTCAAGAAGCCGCCGCCACCATTCAAGAAGAATTTTCGGTGCCGGCCTCCGTTCAAGAACAGTTGTCCCACGACAACGATTAATCTCTCCACAAACGCATTTCGCCACCCCCAGGGAGACCTGGGGGATTGGCTATTTTCTTCTCATTTCAACCGCAGTATTTGTCGAAAAAAACCGTCGAACGTATGTCAGATCGTCGAAAATAACGGATGGAATGGATTGGGTTGGATTGGATCGGATCGTGCAAAGGTGATACGTGTTCGGTAAGCGAATCAACGAAGGAGGAGGCAACATGCAACCAACAGGCGGTGAATATCATGTGATCGTGATTGGAGCCGGTCAAGCGGGACAAGAAGCAGCACGCACCGTTGCTGAAAAGGGATATTCCGTCCTTTATGTGCCGGCAAACCCGGGATCGATGTTTTCGATGATGTATCAATCCTCCCACGTGGGACAACCCGCTCAAACCGTTCAGGAATGGAAGCCAGAACAGCTGAATGATGCCATGTCTCCCATTATGCAGGTACAAAGTTTTTTCACACCGGGAGAAGGTAACGGTTGGGCCATTCAAGCTTATGTAGACAAACCGCTCATATCGTCAAGGAAAACGTTGCCGGAAGATCATGTGGTCCAGGAACGGGAACGATTTGTACGCGAAAAAATGGTCCGTCGTCACGGTCTGCTTCGAATGAATGGGAAATCGGCAGAACCAGTCGATACATCGGAAAAACCGGTGGAAACGGTGGAACCATCCGTCCCCGAATCCGAGCAGTATGTTTACCCTTCCGAACCTGTCTATCGGGAACGTGAGGTTCACCTGCGGAAAAAGATGATGGGATACCGGAACATTTGGAACGACAAACCGGCCGATCCGGAGCCGATTCCCGACACGCAACCACCTGCACCGGAGACACCGGTACCAGCGAAGGAGTCCGGAGCAGAACCGAAGGAATCCCTCTACAGGGTAGAGGAAATTTGGACAGGATACCCTTCGTTGACCACCTCCAAGGAGGAAAAGAAACCGGACACATCGCAACGGAAAAAAACAAAACAACATTTGATTCGTCTGGACCCGTCGCGTTCGGGACGAAAAGTCCGTACCTTTGATACTCAAGCATCCAGTTGGAGTTCATCCTCTGCGACGTCGGAATCCTTGGTCTGGCAGGATAGCGAAACACAACCGGAATCCCGGACGGCAAGGCCTCAATCAAAATCGTTTGATCAGGTTTCCTATTTGGAAGCGGAAAAACAGAAAAAACGAAAACCCGCCATTGCGAAAAAACCGTCCCTTCCGACCAAAGAAGCCAAGCCGCAGGTGCATTCCCCGTCTCCTGCCGGATCCCGAGAGACGGCACCGCCCAAACGTTCGGAAATTCCCATCAAACCTAAACCGAAAATGGTCAATCCACCCATCCAGTCAAAGGAACGCACATCATTTTTACAACAGGATGCCGCACGGCAAGTATTGGAGCAAAGCGCCCCCAAAAACACGCTCAAACGCGATTCGATCGATTTCGAAGACGCCTACGGATACAGCTCGTGGGACGATCTGTTCACGCCGTTTTCCAATAGCTCCAAACGACAGGAAATCCAACAGATCGAGAAGCGAAAGCTGGCTTTGCGCGGCTTGCATAATTTGATCAACAACTTGGGGTGATGACCGTATCCGGTTGAGACAAAAAAGGGGACTTTGTCCCCGTTATGCGATATCGCCAACACGCCGCATTCTTCGATGCGGTGTTTTTTTATTGAACCGTCCTATCAAAAAAAATTGAAGCCGCGTTCCTATCCGCACAGAAGCCGGTTTTTCTTTGACATATACAAGTATACCCTTCTCATCCCTATGGTTGTACATATACTGCAAGAGACTATCGAAAGATGGAAGGTGAATCCTCTTTGTTTCCCCTCACTTTCAAACAACTGGCCGATATCATCGGGGGGCGAATCGTACGAGGTCCCCAACAACAACCCATCCGCGGTGTGGTATACCGGGGCGGTGAATATCTTCAACCGGGAGTGATCTGTTTCTTAGACCCAAAACGCTTCAGTTCGGCCTCTTTTTTGAGACACAAAAAAAGTTCGGGTGTGGTGGCACTGTTTGGGAGTGAGCGACAGATTCCCAGTCATCATCCGCTGATCACGGTTCCCAATGTCACAGAGGCATTATGGAGACTGGTCCGTTGGCAACGAAGTCAATCCCGCGCCAAAGTAATCGCGATCACCGGCAGTGCGGGTAAGACGACGACCAAAGAAATGCTCGCTTCCATCGCCATGCAAAAATACCCCACTCTGAAGACATTGGGCAATCAAAATATGCTGTATTCGCTTCCTTCCCATCTGTTTCGGATGAGCAATCTTCACCGCGTCGTTGTGCTGGAGGTAAGCCCCCCACACCTCCATGTCCAATGCCAATACGCTCAGCCCCACATCGGGATTATGACCAATATCGGCGAAGCTCATATCGGTAGTTTCGGATCACTTGATACCTTGGTTCGGTCCAAACAACAACTGATCCAGGGAATCCATCCCAAGGGAACGCTGATCATCAATGCGGATGATCCTGGCACCAAAAGACTCAATCTGCAGCTGTTCCAAGGGAACATCATCCGGATTGGAATCGACCGACCAGCCGATCTTCGCGCCACCCATATCCGATTCAAAACCAACGGTATGCAGTTTCGGGTAGACGGGATTCCCTATTTTATTCCCACCTGGGGCAAACACCACGTCTACAATGCATTGGCTGCCATCGCCGCCGCACGAAAACTGGGCATTCCCGCCTCGCTCATTCAGCGAGGATTAAGCAGATACGCCGTCCCTCCCGGCAGACTGCAACCGCTACCCGGGATCAACGGCAGCACGTTGATCCATGATGCCTACAATGCCAACCCTTCCGCCATGATTGCGGGGCTAAAGGTACTAAAACAAATAGCCGGGTCACGACCGTCCATCGCCGTCTTGGGCAATATGCTGGAATTGGGGCCATACACCGCAAGCGGCCATCAAAGAGTGGGACATACGGTCGCAAAACTGGGGATTTCTCAATTGATCACCGTCGGATCCCATGCCCGTACCATCGCAGAGGCCGCCAGGATGAAGGGCATGCCTCCGGAACGAATCCGCTCATTTTCCAATCTCCAAGCGGCGGCAGTCTCTCTCCCCAAGATGATCGTTCCCGGTTCCGTGGTCTATTTCAAAGCCTCCCGGAAAATAAACTTAAACCGTCTTATTTTTCAACTGCAAAAAAAGAAAAGCGGCTCGCATCGCTGTTGCGGCCGCTTGATTCATTTTTGATTCGACATTTCCCGGGAAATGTTGATGAATGTCGTTTGTGCGAATTACACAATCGGCTGTTTGGCGGGCGTCCCCGGCTTTCGGGGATATGCTTTCGGCGTGCTCGCCCGTTTGGGGATCACCAGGAGGTGGCGGGTTCCTCTTCCTTCGGGCAACGTAAATATATGATTCGCTATTTCCCCACCGCCCAATCGCTGCAATGCCGTTTTCGCCTCCCGCTGTTCCTCGATCACGTCCGGCCCTTTCATGGCAACGAAGGAGCCGCCCACATGAACGAACGGGAGACAGTATTCGGCCAATACGTTGAGCCGTGCCACCGCACGCGCAGTGGCCAAATCGAAGGATTCGCGATACCCTGGCCGACGCCCCCATTCCTCCGCGCGCCCATGGATCGTTTCCACTTTGTCCAACCGCAATTCCCGTACCAACTCCGACAGGAACGAAACGCGTTTGTTCAGGGAATCCAGCAACACCACCCGCAAATGAGGAAAGGCGATTTTCAGCGGAATACCCGGGAAACCGGCTCCGGTTCCCACATCGATCAAGGAGTTGATCTGATCGATGGGAACGACGGCGGCCAACAGCAAGGAGTCATAAAAATGCTTGATGTACACGTCGTCCCGTTCTGTGATCGCCGTCAGGTTCATCACCCGGTTTTTTTCGACCAACCGTTCATAATACAGCGCGAACTGATCCAACTGTTCATCGGTTAATGTGATGCCCAACGGTGCTGCTTGTTCACGTAACCACTGACTGATGTCCATTGCAACCTCCCATGAGAAAAACCTGTCGGCCCGGCTCTTGCCGAAGCGACACGGGATTCGATTTCCCATCTTCGCTTCTCAGGGCAGCTGACAGGCAAGTGTCTCAATATCGTCCGCATCGCTTTCCCGCCTCGCTTCATCTGCGCCCTGCAAAGAAGCAGAACCAAACTGCTGAGAACCGAGGGTGCAAACACGGGCAAAACGTTGCCGCCTGATTGAATCACCAAACGCGCCCCGGAGTCACTCGACAGAAACATGGGAATGCGAGTGGGGAACCGCTTTGGCGCAGTTCCCCGAACCGTCTTTTTTCCCAAGCCGCTTGAATTCTCGTCATTCCGCTTTGGCGTGCGATTTGCCGCCCTGCTCGATATACACCATCAGGATCGAGATGTCGGCGGGGTTGACACCGGAAATCCGGGAGGCCTGCCCCAACGACAACGGGCGTACCTTTTTCAACTTTTCCCGTGCCTCGGAGGAGATGCCCTGAATCCGGTCGTAGTCCACCCAATCCGGAATCCGCTTGTTCTCCATCTTTTTCATTTTTTCCACTTGTTGCAGCGACTTTTTGATGTAGCCCTCGTATTTCAGTTGAATCTCCACTTGTTCCGCCACTTCCGGCGCGATCGGTTCCGGTGCGGGGGAGATTTGTGCGATGTGGGCGTATGTCAGTTCCGGACGCTTGATCAGGCTGGCCAGGTCGATCGCATTGTTCAGTTCGCTGGAACCGGCTTCCCGTAGGATCGCCTGTACTTCCGGTGTGGGTTTCACTTTGGTTTCACGCAGACGTGCCATTTCCCGCTCGATCGCTTCTTTTTTGGCGACAAAACGGCGATAGCGTTCCTCCGGAATCAGGCCGATCCGATACCCGATCTCCGTCAGCCGGAGATCAGCATTGTCGTGACGCAACAGCAACCGGTACTCGGCTCGGGAAGTCAGCAGACGGTACGGTTCGTCCGTTCCTTTGGTGACCAGATCATCGATCAGCACACCGATATAAGCCTGTGAACGATCCAAAATGACCGGTTCCTTGCCCTGCACTTTTCGTGCCGCGTTGATCCCGGCCATAATTCCCTGCCCTGCGGCTTCTTCGTAACCGGATGTACCATTGATCTGTCCGGCAGTGAACAGGTTTCCCACCAACTTGGTCTCCAAGCTGGGCCACAGCTGTGTCGGCACGATCGCATCATACTCGATCGCATAGCCGGTCCGCATCATCTCCACGTTTTCCAACCCGTTGATCGTCCGCAAAATGGCCAGCTGAACGTCTTCCGGCAAACTGGTGGACAATCCCTGCACATACATCTCCAGCGTGTTGCGTCCTTCGGGTTCCAGGAAGATCTGATGCCGATTCTTGTCTGCGAAGCGGACGATCTTGTCTTCGATTGACGGGCAGTACCGCGGCCCCCGCCCTTCGATCACACCGGAATACATCGGGGCCCTATGCAGATTGCTGCGGATGTATTCATGCGTCTTTTCGTTGGTATACGTCAGCCAGCACGAAAGCTGGTCGGTAATGTACTCGGTCGTTTCGTAGGAAAAGGCCCTCGGTACATCATCACCCGGCTGTTCCTCCATCACACTTGTGTCAATCGTGTCTTTGTTCACCCGCGGAGGCGTCCCCGTTTTGAACCGGACCATCTCAAATCCGAGATCCTGCAATTGATACGCCAGATTGATGGATGGTTGCTGGTTGTTGGGGCCGCTTTCGTAAGCCAAATCCCCGATGATGATCTTGCCGCGCAGGTACGTTCCCGTGGTCAGCACCACCGCCTTGGCGCGGTATTCCGCTCCGGTCCGGGTGATGACGCCGCGACAGACGCCGTTTTCCACGATCAATTTTTCCACCATGTTCTGGTGGAGGTCGAGATTGGGCTGTTTCTCAATCGTCCGTTTCATCTCCTGTTGATACAGCACCTTGTCCGCTTGCGCCCGCAGAGCGTACACGGCCGGGCCTTTACCCGTATTGAGCATCCGCATCTGAATGTGGGTTTTGTCGATGTTGCGCGCCATTTCCCCACCCAAGGCGTCGATTTCGCGTACGACGTGCCCTTTGGCCGGTCCGCCGATCGACGGGTTGCACGGCATGTAGGCGATCGTATCGAGACTCAGCGTCAACAACAGGGTTTTACAACCCATGCGCGCGGCAGCCAATGCCGCTTCACAACCGGCATGTCCGGCACCAATCACGATGACATCGTATTCACCCGCTCGATACGTCATCTTTCATCCCTCCTTTATTTTCCCAAGCAGAACTGGGAAAAGATCTGGTCAATCAAGTCTTCCGCCACCGCATCACCGATAATTTCACCCAAGGCTTGCCAGGCGTTTTTCAAATCGATCTCCACCATATCCAGCGGCATGCCCGATTCAATGCCGTCAATCACTTCCCGGACACTTCGCTTGGCCCGTTCCAACAGGTGAATGTGGCGGGCATTGCTGACGATGGCAGTTTCCCCCGCTTCCATTTTGCCGGTGAAAAAGAGATCCGCAATCGCTTGCTCCAAATCGTCGATCCCCCGCTCTTCCTTCAGCGACGTGGTGATGAGCGGTTTGTCGCCGATCAGCCGTTTTACTTCATCCAAATCGATGCGCCGGGGCAGGTCCGTTTTATTCACCATCACGATGGCGGTTTGTTCACGGATGAGTTCAATCAGCCGATGATCGTCCTCAGTCAAAGGCTCATTGTGATTGAGTACCAAAATGACCAGATCCGCCTGTTCCAGTGCACGATGGGAACGCTCCACCCCGATCCGTTCCACCACGTCCTCCGTTTCCCGGATACCGGCGGTGTCGATCAGCCGCAAAGGCACTCCCCGTACGTTGACGTATTCCTCGATCACGTCCCGGGTCGTACCGGGGATGTCGGTGACGATCGCTTTGTTTTCATGCGTGAGCGCGTTCAACAAAGAAGATTTGCCCACATTGGGACGGCCGACGATCACTGTGGCGATCCCTTCGCGCAAAATTTTGCCCTGACGGGCCGTTTGCAGCAGCCGGTCAATTTCCGCTTCCACCTCGCGGCATTCCTTGAGCAGCTTGTTGGCTGTCATCTCTTCCGCGTCGTATTCGGGATAGTCCACATTGACCGCCAGATGGGCCAGCGATTCGATGATTTTCTGGCGCAGGCGCCGGATCATCTTGGACAATCGTCCTTCCGCCTGGTGCATGGCGACCCGGGCCGCCCGGTCCGTTTTGGCGCGGATCAGGTCAATCACCGCCTCTGCCTGCGACAAGTCGATCCGTCCGTTCAAAAACGCGCGTTTGGTGAATTCGCCCGGTTCCGCCAGCCGTGCCCCGGCAGACAACAGGACTTCCAGGGTGTTTTGGACGGGGACCATCCCGCCGTGGCAACTCACTTCCACCACGTCTTCCCGCGTAAACGTACGGGGTGCCCGCATCACCGTGACCAATACCTCGTCAATTCGTTCTCCCGTCTCCGGATGAACGATATGTCCGTAATGTACCGTATGGGAATCCGCTTCTTTCAGCGATTGTTTTCCACGATAGACCGAATCCACGATCGGAATCGCCTCCGGGCCGCTCACCCGGATCACGGCGATCCCACCTTCTCCGACAGGTGTGGAGATGGCCGCGATCGTATCATTTTCCATCTCTGTTCACCTCATATCTGAAACCATCAACTAGCATTAGGATACCACACCGGAACAGCGCTTGACACTGAATCGCCCGAAGCCCCGTATCTCCTCGACATGTACCCGATGAGTACTTTTTCCGCAATCAGATACATAGTATCTCCCGGATTCATCCGATAAACAAAAAACTCCCCATACGGAGAGTTGGGTGAAACGGACGTCACGCTTTGGCGGCCAAGGCAACGACGACACGTCGGCGGGGTTCCTCCCCCTCGCTGTAAGTGGTCAGCCTGTCATACTTTTGAATGTGGGTGTGTATCACCTTTCGCTCCATTGGCGTCATCGGTTCCAACGCCACGGCCTTGCCCGATTTCAGTACTTGTTTGGCAATTCGATCAGCCAGATGTTGGAGGGATTCCTCCCGCCGTTTGCGATACCCCTGTGCATCCAGTTGAAAGCGGGTAAAACCTGAGTGATGACGGTTGGCCACGATATTGACCAGATATTGCAACGCATTCAACGTCTGACCGTGACGTCCGATCACCATCCCAAGATCGTCACCGCGAATGTCAATCACCACCGGACGGGAATCGGTCCGCGCCTCCACCGTGGCGGACACTCCCATCGTCGCAAGGACATTTTCAAGGAATTGCACGGCATCATCGACAGGCGTGGTGACAAGCTCCGCCTCCACTTTGGCGGGGCGCACGCCGAACAAACCGAAGAAACCTCGGCTGGGCTCCTCCAGGACGGTCACGCGGATCTTGTCGCGCGAGGTGTTCAATTGGCGCAACGCTTCCTCGATCGCCGCCTCCACTGTCTTCGCCGTCACAATTACCTTTTTCAACGGGCCGCACCCTCCCGCTTCACTTTATATTTATCTCCTATGAAGTAATACTGCACCATAGTGAACAAGTTGCTGTACACCCAGTACAATGCCAGTGCCGACGGGAAGCTGAGCGCCAGCACGAAGATCATGACCGGCATCACGAACAGGAAGACGCGCGCTTGCGGGTTGTTGCCCATTCCCATCATGATCGATTGCAGGTATGTGGTGATCCCTGCCAGCACGGGCAGGACGTAGTACGGGTCCGCAGAACCCAGATGCATCCACAAGAAATCCGAGTTACTGATATGAGGGTTACCCATGAGCGACTGGTAAAAGCCGATCAGAATCGGTAATTGGATCAATAACGGCAGGCATCCGGCCATCGGATTGACATTGTGTTTCTGGAACAGTTTGACGGTTTCTTCCTGCAGTTTTTGCGGATTGTCCTTGTACTTCTCCCGCAGCCGGTTGATCTCCGGTTGCAGCTTCTGCATCGCCTGGGAACTCTTCATCTGTTTGATCGTCAGAGGCAGGATCAACAGGCGGATCAGCACGGTCAGCACCAGAATCGCCCAACCGTAGTTACCCAGCAAATCTTTGGCTTGTTCCATCAACACCGTGAGCGGATAGACCAAAAATCGGTCCCACAGGCTGTTCTTCGTATCGATATGGTATTTGGCATTGGTATTGGGAGCACAACCGGCAACGGTCAACACCATTGCAGCGATCAGAATCAACGTAAGTATGCGACGTCCCTGCAAGGGAGATTCCTCCTTGTCAATCTAAACGGTTATCGCGGTATTTGGTTCGTCATGGCACCGGATCGTAACCACCGGGGTGAAAGGGATGACATTTGCCGATCCGTTTCGCCGTCAACCATCCGCCCTTGATGACGCCATACTTTCGGATCGCCTCGTAGCCGTACGCCGAACACGTGGGATAAAAACGGCATGTAGGCGGTTTCAGCGGGGAGAGAAACCGACGGTAAAACCGGATCAGCCACAATGCGATTGTCCTCATCCCGATGCACCACGCTCCTTTTCGGTAACGACCGGTTTGGACAATACCTTGGCCCGGGAAAAGACGTGACGCAAACTGGATTTCACCTGATGGTAATCCATCTTTGCCGCCGGGGCACGGGCGATGATGATCAGGTCCACGCCGTTCGGCAGACGGTCGACCCACCGTCGGACCACTTCCTTGACCAGCCGCCGAATCCGGTTGCGCGTCACCGCGTTTCCCACCTTGCGACTGACCGACACGCCCACGCGAACCGGTTCGTCGTTGCCACGGTCGTATACATACAGGACAAACTGCCGGTTGGCCACCGATGTTCCCGCGCGAAACACGCGCCGGAAATCATTTCGCCGTTTCAAGCGGTATCGTTTCTGCAACGTAGCCCCTCCTTCCTGGAGTGAGCCGCTAGTCCCATTATGTGGCGAAGTGGCGGAAAAATAAACACCCCGTGGCCTTTTTGATAGGAAAAAAGGCCACGCTGAGACGGTGGCCTTACGCAGACAGTACTTTTCTGCCTTTGCGACGGCGGTTGCGCAGCACTTTGCGGCCGTTTTTCGTGCTCATGCGCTTGCGGAAGCCGTGCACGTTTTTCCGTTTCCGCTTGCTCGGTTGATAGGTCCGTTTCATGGCATTTCCCCGATCATGACTGACACTGTGAAGACGAACCCACAGCGCAGCGGTGGCGCTCCGATCCGCCACCCGAACCGGGTTTCCTCCCTTCCTCTATATTCTTTCCACAAATGTGGATGCGAGTTTCCGACGACATTCTTTCTCATTATAGCTAGATGGATAAAAGATTGTCAAGGAATCCAAGGGCCGACACTCTCCGGTTGTTCACATGTGGATAACTGCTGACGCCGTTGCTCAGCTGTGGATAATTCGTCATGCCCCAATGCGAAGTTATCCACCGCTCACACCCGGGTTATCCACAAATCCACACTTGTGGATAACTGTTATCCACACCCCTGTGGATTGTGGATATCTTATCCCCACTCCATTGTCATTACTGGGATCTTTTGATATCATATTGATGTTTTCCACAGTGGATAACTCCTGCTCTCACTCCTTTTATCCACAGATTGTGGATAACTCTGTGGGTGTTTATCCACAGGTGTGGAAAAAGTTATCCACAGGCTGTGGATACTGTGGGTAACTCTCTTTTTTTGTTGATATGATCGAGCAAACCGCTTCCCATTTTTGTGGATAAACCTGTGGACAGTGTCGGAAGGGGGGAGAAGATGGAAACCCACTATCAACAGTTATGGGATCGTGCTTTGCAGTATATCCAGGAGAAACTGAGCAAACCCAGTTATGAAACATGGTTGAAATCCACAGAGGCGGTGGATTACCGGGATGAGACGCTGATCATCGCGGCGCCCAACGAATTTGCCCGTGACTGGCTGGAATCCCGCTATTCCAACTTGGTGCGGGAAACCTTGCGCGAAGTAACGGGGTCGGTGATCGGCGTACAGTTCGTCACACACTCATCGAAGGCGAACGACGACGACGAAACCGTTTCGTCGACGGATGAACCGGGGGAAATGGACGATTCACCCAAGACGATGCTCAATCCCCGGTATACGTTCGACACATTCGTGATCGGCTCGGGCAACCGTTTTGCACATGCGGCTTCGCTGGCAGTGGCAGAAGCACCCGCCAAAGCGTACAATCCCCTGTTTATCTACGGTGGCGTCGGGTTGGGCAAAACGCACCTGATGCACGCAATCGGGCATTATGTATTGAGTCATAATCCGAGCAGCAGTGTGGTGTATCTGTCGTCCGAGAAATTCACCAACGAATTCATCAATTCAATCCGAGACAACAAAACGGTGGACTTCCGGAACAAATACCGCAATGTGGACGTGTTGCTGATCGACGACATCCAATTTCTCGCGGGCAAGGAACAGACACAGGAAGAGTTTTTCCACACTTTCAATGCGTTGCATGAGGAAAGCAAACAGATCGTCATCTCCAGCGATCGGCCGCCCAAGGAGATTCCCACATTGGAAGACCGGCTCCGCTCCCGATTTGAATGGGGACTCATCACGGACATCCAGCCTCCCGATCTGGAGACGCGAATCGCCATTCTGCGCAAAAAAGCGATTGCGGACAACCTCAACATTCCCAATGAAGTGTTGATTTTCATCGCTAACCGTGTCGACACCAACATTCGGGAGCTGGAAGGGGCACTGATCCGCGTCGTCGCATATTCGGCATTGATGAGCAAACCGATTACGGCCGAACTGGCGGAAGAAGCGCTCAAGGACTTGGTCACCCAATCGGGACCGCGGGCGATCACGATTCGGGACATCCAACAAGTGGTCAGCGACTATTACCGGTTGGAATTGGAGGATCTCAAAGGAAAAAAACGAACGAAAAGCGTTGCGTTCCCCCGACAGATCGCCATGTATCTGTCCAGGGAAATGACCGACTATTCCCTGCCGAAAATCGGGGAAGAGTTCGGTGGAAGGGATCATACAACGGTGATTCACGCTCATGAAAAAATTGCCAAGATCGTCGAAAACGATCCCCATCTGCAACAGGCGATCGAAGATTTGAAAAACCGTATCCGTCAGCGGACGACCTAGTGATTCACATGTTATTCACAGAAAACCTGTGGATCACTTTTCTTTTCTGAGTGTCCGCTGTCACCGCGGAAACAGGGCTGTGGATGAATGTGGATAACCATTGGTGTTTATCCCCAGCTTGTACACACGTTATCCACATCCAAAAATACCGTCACATCTGGGTTTACGCCACTTATACACATTATCCACAGGCCCTATTACTAGTACTTCTGCTTTTATTTATATTAATCCAATATAGAAAACAGAACCGGAACCGCCCGAGAACATCCTCTCCGTTTTCACCGACCGCTTCTTTGAGATACGCCAACAAACCCGGTGATCCCCAAAACTTTCACATCAACAGAGGAAAAGTCGAAAAAAGGAGGATTCCCATGAAATTTCGCGTAAAACGCGCGGCATTGGTGGAAGCCGTGTCCCAAGTGTCCAAAGCGGTATCGCAAAAAACGACGATCCCCATATTGACGGGGATCAAAGTCTCGGCTGACGACGCAGGTTTGACGTTGACCGGGATGAACTCCGATCTGACGATTCAAGTGCGAATTCCACACCGGGCGGATGATAAAGAACAAGTAAATGTGGAAAGAATAGGAAATATCGTCTTGCCCGGACGCATCTTGGGAGACATCGTACGCAAATTGCCGGGTGATGAAGTGGAGTGGACGGCAGAGCGTCTGATCACCACGATTCGCTCGGGTCAGGCCCGGTTCCAGCTGAACGGGCTGGATGCCGAGGAATATCCGCGTCTGCCGCAACTGGAGGAACATCAAACGTTCAGCATGCAGGCGGACCTGTTGAAATCCATGATCCGGCAAACCGGTTTTGCCGTTTCAACACAAGAAGCACGGGGCGTGCTGACGGGGGTGTTGTGCCAGCTGAAACAGGGACGCCTGATCTTCGTCGCCACCGACAGTCACCGACTCTCCCGCCGGGAAGCCGAGGTGGAAGCCAATCCGGAACTGGATTTGCACAATGTCATCATCCCCGGCAAAAGCTTGTCAGAGCTGGCCAAGATTTTGGCGGATCAGGACGGTTGGGTGGACGTGGTCGTCGCGGACAACCAAATCCTGGTCAAAGCGGACAACCTGATGTTCTTCTCCCGACTGCTGGAAGGGAATTATCCGGACACCAACCGGGTCATTCCCCAAGGCGGCATCTCGGAGATGGTCACGTCCACGCGCGAAATGCTGGAATCGGTGGAGCGTGCCTCATTAATTAGTCGGGATGGACGTGATAATGTGATAAAATGGACTGTGAAAGCCGAAGGGCATGTGGAAGTCACTTCGGCCGCACAGGATGTCGGTGTGGCGACCGAAGAGGTTCCCGCCAAGGTGAGCGGTGAAGAACTGACCATCTCGTTTAACGCCCGATACATGATGGAGGCCCTTCGGGCCGTGGACAGCGAAGAGATCCGCATCACCTTCACGGGGACGATGACGCCGTTCGTCATCCAACCGGCCGACCGTGAGGACGCCCTTCACTTGATTGTTCCGATCCGCACGCGCTAGGGTGTGTGATGTCCATGAGGCGGCACGTGTTTCCGGGCGGGTGAAAACGAAGCCCGACCGAACGAGAACCGAAAAGCAGGGATGGGGTCGCGGGCAAAATTCTGTAAGTGAAGCCTACTTTGCCCGCGTCCTGCATTTCTTCCTCACAGGACAAAGGTGGAGCGAGCCGGGATAACGGACGATATTCACCGAACACGCCACAAGCGAACGGTTGCGGATGAGGAAAAGAAGGAGTTGGAGTGAAGACCCCGTGGAAATCGTCAAGATCGACACCCCCTATATTACGCTTGGTCAATTGCTAAAAGTGCTGGATGTGATCCAGACCGGCGGGCAGGCCAAATGGTTTCTCGCCGAACACGTCGTGAGAGTGAACGGCGAAGAGGAGGACCGCCGCGGACGCAAAATTTATCCACAGGACATCGTGGAGATCGACGGGTTGGAGCCGGTGCGCGTGGTGGCGGACTGACAGGAGGGACCGTTTTGCGTGTACAACGTTTGCAACTTCGCCATTATCGCAACATCGACCACCTCGACTTGACGTGTCCGGGGGAACTCCACCTCTTCATCGGTCCCAATGCACAAGGGAAAACCAATATCCTGGAATCCCTGTACGTACTGGCTTTGGGCAAGTCGCACCGCGCGCGTTCCCACAAGGAATTGATCCAGTGGGATCAACCGTTTGCCCAACTGAATGCGCGCGTCATGCGCGGCGAAGGAACAGAACGGCTGGAAATCCGTTTGACGGAACAGGGGAAAAAGGCCAGCCGAAACGGGTTGGAGCAGCGCCGGCTGTCCGAATACATCGGCACGCTGACGGCGGTGTTGTTCGCCCCGGAGGATTTGGCGCTGGTCAAGGGAAGCCCGCAGGTTCGTCGCCGGTTTCTGGACATGGAAATCGGCCAGGTCAGCCCCGCCTATGTGCATCATCTGTCGCAATACAACAAACTGATGGTCCAGCGGAACCATCTGCTCAAAGAATTGTTCCGCAACCGTCGCCAATTCACCCTGTTGGAAGTGTTGGACCATCAGCTCGCGCAAGCCGCTGCCGTTGTATGGAAGAAGCGGGCCGCGTTCATTGGGCGGTTGGCCGTTTGGGCAGAAGAGATCCACCGGGCCATCACCCAAGGGCAGGAACGGCTGCAACTCCGGTATCGCCCCTCCATTCCCGTCGGGTCCGAAGAGGAGGAACCCGTGTTGGCCGAACGTTTGGTCCGTCAGTTGGAAAGGGTGCGTGAAAAGGAAATCGCCCGGGGCAGCACATCGATCGGACCGCACCGGGATGATCTGCAGCTTGCGGTCGGTGAAACGGACCTTCATACATACGGTTCCCAAGGACAACAGCGAACGGCCGCACTTTCGCTCAAATTGGCGGAGATTGAACTGATTCGACAGGAAACCGGTCATTATCCCATTCTTCTTTTGGATGATGTCCTGTCCGAATTGGACGATCACCGCAAAACGCACCTGTTGGAAGCGATCCGTGGAAAGGTGCAGACGTTTGTCACCGCGACCGGCTTGGAAGGAATCGGCTCCGACACGTTGGCACGGGCGCAAGTGTACGCGGTCAAGCAGGGGACCCTTTCCGAATGGAGGTGATCCGGGTGTATATTCACTTGGGTGGCAACAAGATGATTCGTTCCACCGAGGTGGTGGCCATCTTGGATGCAGGAACGCGTCGAGCACCCCATTCGCTCGCGCCGTTTTTGGAGGCGGCACAGGCGAGCGGGCGCATGGAAACCATTTCGCATGAAGAGGTTAAGTCCTACGTGGTGACGAAAGAGGCGATCTATCCCTCGCCGATCTCATCGACCACGCTGATGAAACGGGCACAACCGCCCCGAAACAGTTCTCATCGATCATCTTGAATTTTCCGCAAGCCGACGGCAAGTTTTCACATAGGAGAGAGTAGGTGAAGTTGGTGTCAGCACAAAAAACCAACTATGACGAAACACAGATTCAGGTACTTGAAGGTTTGGAAGCTGTTCGCAAGCGTCCGGGGATGTACATCGGCTCCACCAGCAGCCGCGGGCTGCACCACTTGGTGTGGGAAGTGGTGGACAACAGTATCGACGAAGCATTGGCCGGACGATGCGATACAATCGAAGTGACGGTGCACGAAGACAACAGCGTTACCGTGGAGGATAACGGGAGCGGGATTCCGGTCGGGATCCATCCCAAAATGGGCAGGCCCGCGGTGGAAGTGGTGATGACCGTCCTCCATGCCGGCGGGAAATTCGGCGGCGACGGATACAAAATCTCCGGCGGATTGCACGGGGTGGGTGTTTCCGTCGTCAACGCCCTGTCCGAATGGCTGGAGGTCATCGTCAAGCGGGACGGCAAGGTGCACCGGCAGCGTTACCGTCGCGGCGTGCCGGAATTCGACCTGCAGGTCATCGGGGAAACGAATGAGACCGGTACAACCGTGACGTTCAAACCCGATCCGGAAATTTTTACAGAGACGACCGTTTACGATTATGACGTCCTGCAAAAGCGGCTTCGGGAGCTGGCGTTTTTGAACCGCGGCGTGAAGATCACCTTGCGGGACGAGCGGGGCGAAGGCAAGGCCGAGACGTTCAAGTACGACGGGGGGATTATCCAGTTTGTCGAGCATTTGAACCGCAACCGGGAAGTGCTGCATCAACCCCCGATTTACATTGAGGGGCAAAAGGAAGGTCTCGAGGTGCAAATCGCCCTGCAATACAACGATTCCTACTCGTCCAACATCTACTCGTTCGCCAACAACATTCACACGCATGAGGGCGGGACGCACGAAGCCGGTTTCAAATCCGCGCTCACCCGGGTGATCAACGATTACGCCCGGCGGAACAATCTGCTCAAAGACAACGACAGCAACCTGACCGGGGACGACGTGCGTGAAGGCCTGACCGCCATCGTCAGTGTGAAGATCCCCGATCCGCAATTTGAGGGGCAAACCAAGACCAAACTGGGCAACAGTGAAGCCCGGACGGTGACGGAAACCCTGTTTGCTGAGCATTTTGGGATGTATCTGGATGAGCATCCGACCGAAGCGAAAAAGATCATCAACAAGGCGGTGATGGCGGCACGGGCACGGGAGGCCGCCCGGAAGGCGCGCGAGTTGACCCGGCGCAAAAACGCGTTGGAAGTGAGTTCTCTGCCGGGGAAACTGGCTGATTGCACGTCCCGGGATGCTTCCATCAGCGAGTTGTACCTGGTTGAGGGGGATTCCGCGGGCGGTACCGCCAAGCAAGGGCGCGACCGCATGTTCCAGGCGATTTTGCCTTTGCGCGGAAAAATCCTCAACGTCGAAAAGGCGCGTCTTGACAAAGCCTTGTCCAACGAAGAGATTCGTACGATCATCACGGCGTTGGGCACGGGGATCGGTGAAGACTTCCAATTGGACAAGGCCCGGTACCACAAGATCATCATCATGACGGACGCAGACGTGGACGGTGCACACATCCGTACCTTGCTCTTGACGTTCTTCTACCGTTACATGCGGCCGCTCATCGAGGCGGGGTACGTCTATATCGCCCAGCCGCCCCTGTACAAAATCACGCAGGGCAAAACGATTCGCTATGCCTACAACGACCGGGAGAAAGAGCAAATGGTCCGCGATATGGAAGGCAAGGGCAAAATCGAAATTCAGCGGTACAAAGGGTTGGGCGAAATGAACGCCACCCAGCTTTGGGAGACGACAATGGACCCCGAAAGCCGCACCTTGCTCAAAGTGTCACTGGAAGACGCGATGGATGCGGATACGGTCTTTGAAACGCTGATGGGAGACAAAGTAGAGCCGCGCCGCGAATTCATCCAGGAATACGCCAAACAGGTACGCAACCTGGATGTCTGATACGGCGTGAATCGGAGGGAATAGAGATATGCCTGAGGGAACCGAGCGTATACACGAAGTGAATATCAGCCAGGAGATGCGCAACTCGTTTTTGGACTATGCGATGAGCGTCATCGTCAGCCGGGCCCTGCCGGACGTCCGAGACGGATTGAAGCCGGTGCACCGCCGGATTCTCTACACCATGTTTGATTTGGGGATGACCCCGGACAAACCGTACAAAAAATCGTCCCGTGTCGTCGGGAACGTGACTGCTCAGTTCCACCCGCACGGTGATGCGGCCGTGTACGACGCGATGGTTCGCATGGCACAGGATTTCTCCTACCGTTACATGCTGGTGGACGGCCATGGCAACTTTGGTTCCGTTGACGGGGACGCGCCCGCCGCGATGCGTTACACCGAAGCCCGGATGGCGCCGATCACTTTGGAGTTGCTGCGGGACATCCACAAAGACACGATCGACTTCGGTCCCAACTACGACGGTCAACAGGAAGAACCGCTGGTGTTGCCCGCTCGTTTCCCCAACCTGCTGGTCAACGGGGCATCGGGCATCGCCGTCGGGATGGCCACCAACATTCCCCCGCACAACTTGCGGGAAGCAATTGATGGCCTGATCCTGATGATTGACAATCCCGATGTGACGATCGATGAATTGATGAAAAAGATCAAAGGACCGGACTTTCCCACCGGCGGCATCATCATGGGCAAGGATGGCATCAAGAAGGCCTACCGGACCGGCCGGGGAAGCATTCAGATCCGGGCCAAAACAAGGATCGAAGAAGCCAACAACGGCAAGATGCGCATCGTGGTCGAAGAGTTGCCGTACCAGGTGAACAAGGCGAAACTGGTGGAGAAAATCGCCGAACTGGTGCGGGACAAAAAGATCGAAGGCATTACCGACCTGCGCGATGAATCCGACCGCAACGGCATGCGTGTCGTCATCGAATTGCGCCGGGATGTCAACCCGCAAATCATCTTGAACAACTTGTTCAAACACACCGCTTTGCAAACCAGCTTCGGTGTGATCATGCTGGCCTTGGTGGACGGCCAGCCGCGGATTCTCAACCTCAAGCAACTGCTCCATCACTATCTGGAGCATCAGATCGAGGTGATCCGCCGCCGCACGGCTTACGATCTGCGCAAAGCGGAAGAGCGGGCTCACATCCTCGAAGGGCTGCGCATCGCGCTGGATCACATCGACGAAGTGATCGCCCTGATTCGCGGCTCGCGCACCGCACAGGAAGCGCGCGACGGGCTGATGGGACGGTTCGGTTTGTCCGAGAAGCAGGCACAGGCGATCCTGGACATGCGTCTGCAACGTTTGACCGGTTTGGAGCGGGAAAAAATTGAAGACGAGTACCAGGAACTGCAAAAATTGATCGCTCACTTGCGCGACATCTTGTCCAGTGAAGAAAAGATTCGCGGGGTGGTACGCGAGGAACTGCTGGAAATCCGCGAGAAATACGGGGACAACCGGCGGACGCGGATTCGCGCCAAGGCGGACGAGATCGATGAGGAAGATCTGATTCCGGAAGAAGAGGTGGCGATCCTGCTCACCCACCGCGGGTACATCAAGCGGATGCCGCTGTCCACCTACCGCGCGCAAAAGCGTGGAGGGCGCGGTGTCACTGGCATGGGCACGCGGGAAGACGATTTCGTCCAGCACCTGTTCGTCACCCATTCACACAACCACCTCTTGTTCTTCTCCAACAAGGGGAAAGTCTATCGGCTCAAAGCGTATGAAGTGCCGGAGCTGGGGCGGACGGCCCGGGGAACGCCGATCATCAACCTGATCCAGATTGATCAGGATGAATACATCCATGCGGTCATCCCGGTCAAGGAGTTCGCTCAAGACAAATTCCTCTTCTTCGCCACCCGACACGGTGTCGTGAAAAAGACGGCGTTGCAGGAGTTTGAGAACATCCGGCGCAACGGCTTGTTCGCCATTAACCTGCGTGAAGGTGACGAGCTGGTCGGCGTCCACCTGACCGACGGCAACCAGGAGATCGTGCTGGGAACCAAGCACGGTATGTCCATCCGTTTCCCCGAGCAGGAAGTCAGGGAAATGGGCCGGGCGGCAACCGGAGTGAAAGGGATCACCCTGGCCGAAGGGGATGAAGTAATCGACATGGACATCGCCACGGATGGACTGGACGTGATGATCGTCACTTCCAAAGGGTACGGCAAACGGACCCCGCTGGAAGAGTATCGCGTACAATCCCGTGGCGGCAAGGGAATCAAGACGCTCAGTCTGAACAAGCGAAAGGGATATGTTGTCGGACATAAAGTGGTATCGCCGGAAGAAGACCTCATGATCGTCACCACAGGCGGCGTCGTGAACCGGCAGAAAATCGCGGGTATCTCCACGCAGGGACGCTATGCCCAGGGTGTCAAGCTGATTCACCTGAAAGAGGGCGAGGAAGTGGCCACCGTCGCCCCGGTTCACAAAGAAGAGGAAAACGGAGAAGAGACAAATGAGTAGGAACGATCGGAGCCTCCCTTTGATGGGAGGCTCCGTGACTGATGGCAAGCTGAGGGCGTGTCTGGCCATTGATAAAGAGCGAGCGGGAAACCCCTCCCTTCAAGGTTGGGATGAACGCGAGCGTCGGACGCGGGAGGGATTGGTCCCTGTCGCAAGTCCGACAGCATTTGGGTGCAACCAAGCCGAGAAGTACACAAACACTGGAAACGGCTATGCGAGCAAGAACTCGTGAAATGAAAAATCCCGGGGCCTGGACGAAGCCATCGTGGAAGGATGTGGGTTGCCGCGCCGGATGAAGCGAGAAGCACAAGGCGACCGGGGGGAGTGCCTATGGTGCTCAGCGTGTGGGGCAAGTCACGTGATATGGACCCGGATTGGAACTTGCGGCCTTTGGCATGAAAGGAGGCCTCCCTTTGATGGGAGACCTCCTTTTTGTCGACATCCGTCAGTTATTGATATAACGCTCAAAGACGAAACCGAAATCCTTGACGCGATATTGCTTGGTGGTGTCCACCAGCCATTGGAAGGAAGCCTGGTTCAACTCTTTGAACTGATTGACCAATCCGCTTTCCGTGCTCGCTACCCGGCTCAGCGTTTGGGAAGCCAGCTCCAGGCTTTGTTTGGCATAGGACAGCAACACTTCATTTTCGTGGGTAATTTCCGCGATTTTGATCAACGCCTTGTATAAATCCTTCAACTCTTCCAGATGCTTTTTGTGTACATCGATGGAGTAGTGTTGGGAACCGATATTGAATTTGATTTCCACGTCCATGTCCATCGTACCGGCGGTTTCAAGCACAACATTGGAGATTTTGTGCGTCACGTAATCAAAGCGGCGGAGCACCCGCTTTTTGCTGGTCGCGCTGGTGCCGTCCAGGTGGATCAACGCCTTGTTGGTAAAGCAGTACTCATCCGATTTCGACTTGATCAGAAAATAGATTTTCTCGCCGTCTTCATGCATCAAATAATCATCGGCGTCCACCTTGTCGTAATCCTTCGGATAGATCACAGACCCGATATCGCTCAATCCCAATACGTCGGCTGCCACTTTTCCGAACATGATTCCCAACCTTTCTTTTTGAGGATGATCGTCATATTTTTCGCTCTATTCAACCATGATTATAACATGAATGGAAGAATTGTCATATACGAGAGAAAGGATTTTATACAGGAAGTATTGGGTCCTGACGAAGTTCTGTGTCCCCGGCTTATGTTAGCATATTGGTTGTGATAAGAACTTTAAATGAGATTCTTGCCCTTGGAAGGTGATATGGAGGTTGAAACCCAGCCTCATATCGGGTTTCCCACAGGTTATCCACAGAGTTATCCACAACCCGTGGAGGAACTGTGGAAACATCCGTTCCGGCCCCACAGGGCTTCCCATACCAACAACGGCGTCTTGACCCGTACCAGAAATAAAAACGAACGGATCAACGCCGTCTCTTCGGCCGTACCTTCGAGATTCATCTCCGCCCACAACGGTGTTTCATAGCGGCAGAGCATACTGAGCGCAAACAGGATGGCATAGTGGACCAACAGCTCGGGGAGGAGTCCGCATACGGTGTTTTCACCTGAATATACGAAAGTTTGATTCGCCAGGGAAGTTCGAAACCAGGGGTGAACCCCTTCCGGCCGGGCCGGTTTGCCATGATCGGATTGCAGTTGAAAGGAAACGCGGCCGTTGTCGGCGGATAAGAGGATAAAGGTATGGTTCCCTGCTGCCCGTGGTTCGTTCAAACGTCGAATCCAGCCGGCAGGTGTCAAGTGCAACGCATCGAGCAATGTTTCGGAAACCGAGAAGGAAAAAGGGGTTGTCACATCCTTATCGTGACAGACGATCGGGTACAGCGTGGTCCGCCCATAGAGAAACCGGTACGTTTCCTGCAATTCCGGAATCAACCCCCACAATTCCTTCAGGGGCAATACTTCGCCAGTCAGTCCCCATATTCCAAACAGGCCAAGCAGTAACGGAAACAAACCCTCCTTTTGCACACGAACTTCTTCGTCCCGAAAGCGGAACAGGCTTTTTTTCCGTTTGCGTGTGGAGAGTCCGTGCCGCAGGACCGAAGTGTTTTGGGGATAATCGGGCACCCGTGACAGTACGAGCGCCTTCATCAAATGCATCATGCCATAGTAGGCGGGAAGTGGTTGAATCAGCGGGTCACATGTCCGTATGGAGTAGATGGTCTCCCGGCCCAATTTGAGGTAATAGCGGAATGGTTGGGAACTGAGAAATGCCGCCCTTTCCGCATTTTCCACTCCCTGTTCCCGGTAGCGTTCGGTCAAAAACCGCTTGGCCGCCGGTTCGTTTTCCAACCGCAAAAACAACGACCAGACGGTTTCCTCCGTCGGTTGGATCACTGGGATACACCTCGAATGTCAGGGTTTCGTTAGTCTGCCCGTTTCGTGGAAAGTCATGCTTTGTTTAGAAAATTCAACCTTGCAAAACTCCATGAAAATAAGGGGGTTTGTCTTGACGGACCGAGTAAGTGTCTGTTACACTTGCACAAACTGTCATTCGGAAACTTAAACAAAAAAGGGGATCGGATGTACCCATGTGGGATGACAAATTTGCCAAGGAAGGTCTCACGTTTGACGACGTATTGCTGATACCCAACAAGACGGACGTGTTGCCGCGCGACGTGGATGTTTCCACCAAGCTGGCGGACAAGATCAGGTTGAACATCCCGTTGATCAGTGCCGGCATGGATACGGTGACGGAAGCGCCGATGGCCATCGCGTTGGCCCGGCAAGGCGGTATCGGTATCATCCACAAGAACATGAAAATCGAGGAACAGGCAGAAGAAGTGGATCGCGTCAAGCGTTCCGAGAGCGGGGTCATCACCAATCCGTTTTATCTCCATCCCGATCACAAAGTGTATGAAGCGGAAGAATTGATGTCGAAATACCGGATTTCCGGTGTGCCGATTGTGGATGAAAAGCGGAAACTGGTAGGGATCATCACCAACCGGGATTTGCGCTTTGTCCACGATTATTCGACGCCGATCAGCGAAGTGATGACCAAAGAGAATCTGGTCACGGCGCCGGTCGGCACCACGCTGAAAGAAGCGGAAGGCATCCTGCAAAAACACAAGATCGAAAAATTGCCCTTGGTGGACGAAAACGGTGTACTCAAAGGACTCATCACCATCAAGGATATTGAAAAAGCCACATTGTTCCCCCATGCCGCCAAGGATGACCAAGGCCGCCTGTTGGCCGGTGCGGCGGTCGGTGTATCGCAGGATACGTTTAAGCGGGCGGCAGCGCTTGTGGAAGCGGAAGTGGACGTGTTGGTGGTGGATACCGCGCATGGCCATTCCAAAGGTGTGCTGGAGACGGTGGCCAAGTTGCGGGAGATGTTCCCCGATCTGGTCATCATCGCCGGAAATGTGGCGACGGCTGAGGGGACCCGCGATCTGATCGAGGCCGGTGCCAGCATTGTCAAAGTGGGGATCGGTCCCGGTTCGATCTGTACCACGCGCATCGTGGCGGGTATCGGCGTACCGCAAATCACGGCCATCTACGATTGTGCCACGGCGGCACGCGAATACGGTGTCCCGATTATCGCCGACGGAGGAATCCGTTATTCCGGCGACATCGTCAAAGCGATCGCCGCAGGCGCGCACGCGGTCATGTTGGGCAGTCTGTTCGCTGGTTGTGAGGAATCCCCGGGTGAATCGGAGATTTACCAAGGGCGCCGGTTTAAGGTGTACCGTGGCATGGGTTCGCTCGGCGCGATGCAGGCGGGCAGCAAAGACCGCTACTTCCAGGAAAATGAACGCAAGCTGGTACCTGAAGGCATCGAAGGTCGCGTGCCATACAAAGGACCGGTGGCAGACACGGTGTACCAGCTGATCGGCGGACTTCGGGCCGGCATGGGTTACTGCGGGGCGAAAAATCTGGACGAGCTGCGTGAAAACACACGGTTCATCCGGATCACCAATGCATCGTTGCGCGAAAGCCATCCGCACGACATCCAGATTACCAAAGAAGCACCCAACTACCATCTGTGAGATATGGCGAAATTCGGCAGGGAATTATCCCTGCTTTTTTCTTGTCTTTTTTCTGTCATTGATTCTGCACAATCGCGAACGTAAAATGGAGATATGCTTGTGTTCAATTTTTCCAATTGTCGCCGGAGGTGACCCGTTTGCGTCGCTGGTTTCGGAGTGCTCCAAAGAGAAAAATCGCCGCACTCCTACTGATCTTTTGTCTGCTTCCCTCCCTCGTACCGGCACAGGCCGCTTCAAAACCGCCTCAGGTTCGCGCTGCTTCCTACATCGTGATGGAGTTCCAATCCGGCCGGGTGCTGGCGGAGAAAGAAGCGGATGTACCTCGTCCGCCGGCCAGCATGACCAAGATGATGGTGGAATACATCGTCATGGAAAAGGTTCGGCGAGGGGAACTTCATTGGGAAGATCAGGTGACGGTAAGCAAGCACGCCGCGGGTGTGAACGAGGCCCAAGTGAATTTGGTGCAAGGTGAAAAGCGGACCGTATTGGAGCTGTTTACGGCCATGTCGGTCTATTCGGCCAACGACGCGACCGTTGCCTTGGCCGAAAAAATCGGCGGGAGCGAAGAAGCGTTTGTGGAATTGATGAACCGCAAGGCCCGGGAATTGGGAATGACCCGGACGCATTACCACAATGCGACGGGGCTGGACAACCATTTGTATGACGATCCGCCCAACGTGCCGGGCTCCCATGTCATGTCCGCCCGTGACTGTGCGCTTTTGGCACGTCGGTTGTTGAAAGATTATCCGGAAGTGACCAAGATCATTTCCCAACCGCGTATCGTGTTTCGAAAAGGGGAATCGCGCCAACAACGTCTGACCAACTGGAATCTTATGTTGCCGGGACTCAAATTTTATTACCCCGGCGTGGACGGATTGAAAACCGGTCACACCAGAAACGCGGGATATTGTTTTACCGGAACCGCCGTGAAAAATGGGATGCGGTTGATCACCGTTGTGATGGATACACCGGCCGAAAGCACCCGATTTACAGCCACGAAGCAACTGTTGGATTACGGTTTCGGCCAATTCACCCTGAAAACGATTCTTGCGGGCGGGCAAGTGATACCAGGATACGAACGTGTGCCGGTAACGGACGGTGCGGTGCCCGAGATTCCACTGGTGACAGATCGTCCTGTCGTGTTTCCGGTTGAAAAAGGCCAAGAGGGCCGGTTCGACTTGCAAGTGCATTACATAAAAAAACTGGAAGCACCGCTTCGTGCCGGAGAGGTAGTCGGTACACTGCGAATTTTGTATGATGGGAAAGAGATGAAAAATCCAGATCCCATTCCCGTCAAGGTTCTTCAGGATGTGGAAAAAGCCAGCTGGTGGGAGCTGTTTTTCCGGAAAATCGGTGAGGAAGTCAGTGGTCTGTTTTCCTGATGATGACAACCGGTGAAACCGATTTGTCGACTATCGTCAGGATGTGTCTGATCAAACAGCCTTTTCCCGGCAAGTAACTTCTCTTTGTGGGGATGGGTTGATCAGTCATCCCGGGGGTTGGTCTCTCACAGCTCCACGGTTATTTGGTATAATAAATATACTGAGTGCGAGAATACAATCAACGATCAAGCATACATGCATTGGATGGAGACCCATCGGGATCGGAAAGAGCAGGGGGAGAAGCAATGGCTGAGAAAACCGTGATCACAGGTACGGACCGTGTCAAGCGCGGCATGGCCGAAATGCAAAAAGGCGGCGTCATCATGGATGTCGTCAATGCCGAACAGGCCAAAATCGCGGAAGCCGCCGGCGCGGTGGCCGTCATGGCGCTGGAGCGCGTCCCGGCAGATATTCGGGCCGCGGGCGGCGTGGCGCGGATGGCGGACCCGACCGTCATCGAAGAAGTGATGAATGCGGTGAGCATTCCGGTCATGGCCAAAGCGCGCATCGGACACTTCGTGGAGGCACGTCTGTTGGAAGCGCTGGGCGTGGACTACATCGACGAGAGTGAAGTGCTCACGCCGGCGGACGACGTGTACCATATCGATAAAACGCAGTTTACCGTGCCATTCGTCTGCGGAGCGCGGGATTTGGGCGAAGCGCTGCGCCGGATCGGAGAAGGCGCTTCAATGATCCGGACCAAAGGGGAACCCGGCACCGGCAATATCGTCGAAGCCGTCCGCCATATGCGGATGATGCAGAGCCAGATCCGCAAGGTGCAATCGATGTCCCGCGATGAGCTGATGGCGGAAGCCAAACAGCTGGGGGCGCCGTATGAGCTGTTGTTGCAAGTGCACGAAACCGGGCGCCTGCCGGTCGTCAACTTCGCCGCAGGCGGTGTGGCGACACCGGCGGACGCGGCGTTGATGATGCACCTGGGTGCCGACGGCGTCTTCGTCGGTTCGGGGATTTTCAAATCGGAGAATCCGGAAAAATATGCCCGTGCGATCGTGGAAGCGACGGCGCACTACGAAGATTTTGAGCTGATCGCCCATCTTTCCAAAGGGTTGGGCGGCGCGATGACGGGAATCGAAATTTCCCGCCTCGCCAAAGAAGACCGCATGCAGGAACGCGGCTGGTAATGGGAGGAATGGCACGATGAAAATCGGGGTGCTCGCTTTGCAGGGAGCCGTTCGGGAGCATCTGCGTCTGTTGGAAATGGCCGGCGCCGACGCGGTGCCGGTGAAACGGTCCGACCAGCTGGCCGATCTGGACGGCTTGGTCATTCCGGGCGGGGAATCCACCACCATCAGCAAGCTGATGCACAAATACGACCTTGTGGAGCCGGTCAAACGGATGGCCGAAGCGGGGAAACCGATGTTCGGTACCTGCGCCGGTCTGATCCTGCTGGCCAAACGCATCGAAGGGACGGATACCCACCATTTGGGTTTAATGGATATCGCCGTGGAACGGAATGCATTCGGCCGTCAGCGTGAAAGTTTTGAAGCCGATCTGAGCATTCGCGGGGTGGCCGATGACTTCCGTGCGGTGTTCATCCGGGCGCCGTACATCACACAAGTGGGTGACGGAGTGGAAGTATTGTCCGAGATTGACGGAAAAATCGTGGCGGCCCGCCAAGGTCACCTGCTCGGTGCCGCATTCCATCCTGAGCTGACTGATGACGTACGGGTACACGCCTATTTCGTGGACATGGTCAAGGAATCCCTGCAAGTCCCGACGGTTTAAATGCGGGATGTTGGATGATAATAGGATAGAAAGCACCAAAGCAACCGTGGATTCAACACGTGAATAACCGGCATCCAGATGTGCCACGGAAATCCATCTGACATATGCCAAATGCGCTGATGAGAACAAGTACCTTCATTTTGGCGGTTACAGAGAGGCGGTGGGTGGTGCGAACCGTCCCGCCGGATGAAGGGAATCCCTCTCGGAGCAGGGCGTGAAAGCGCGGACCCGTCAACGGTTCCGTGCCCGAAACGCTTCCGTCAGGCGGAACGTTACTCCGTCGGAGAGCGGGCCGAAACGGTGGGAAACCATCCTTTTCGGTCAACAAGGGTGGCAACGCGGAACCTTCCGTCCCTTCGGTGGCGGGAGGTTTTTTATTTTTGGATTGGGAGGTTGATCGTGCATGCTGGACATGAAACTGTTGCGCAATCGGTTTGATGAAGTGAAAGCCAGGTTGCAACATCGCGGAGAAGATATCAGCGGGCTGGATTCCTTTCAGCAACTGGACGAAAAGCGAAGGGAACTCCTGCGACAAACCGAGCAGTTGAAAAACCGGCGCAACACGGTTTCCCGGGAAATCGCCCAAAAGAAAAAAGCGGGAGAAGATGCCACCGCCGAGATTGAAAACATGAGGCGGGTCGGAGACGAGATCAAACGGTTGGATGAGGAACTGCGTCGAGTAGAAGCGGAATTGGAAGACATCCTGTTAACCATCCCCAACCTGCCACACGAAAGCGTGCCGGTGGGGGACAGCGAGGAAGACAATGTCCCTGTCCGCCATTGGGGAGAAGTACCCCGCTTTGATTTTGAACCGAAACCGCATTGGGAAATTGCGCAAGCGTTGGATATCCTGGACTTTGAGCGTGCGGGTAAAGTGGTCGGTTCCCGCTTCGTCTTCTACAAAGGGGCGGGTGCCCGGCTGGAACGGGCACTGATCAACTTCATGCTGGATCTGCACACGGAACAACATGGGTACGTGGAGATGATACCACCTTATATGGTGAACAGGGAGAGCATGACCGGTACGGGTCAGTTGCCCAAATTTGAAGAAGACGCGTTCGGCGTGCGGGATACGGATTATTTCCTCATCCCCACGGCAGAGGTGCCGGTAACCAATTTTCACGCCGGGGAAATCCTGTTGGAGGAGGAGCTGCCGATCCGATATGCGGCGCTCAGTGCCTGCTTCCGTTCGGAGGCCGGTTCCGCCGGACGGGATACCCGCGGGTTGATTCGTCTCCATCAGTTCAACAAAGTGGAGTTGGTGAAATTCGTCCGCCCCGAGGATTCCTATCAGGAGCTGGAGACATTGGTGGAGGATGCGGAAAAAGTCCTGCAGCTGCTGGAATTACCCTACCGTGTATTGAACATGTGTACGGCCGATCTGGGATTCACCGCCGCAAAAAAATACGATTTGGAAGTCTGGTTGCCCAGCTCGGGAACCTACAGGGAGATTTCCTCCTGCAGCAACTTTGAGGATTTTCAGGCCCGTCGGGCCAACATTCGCTTTCGCCGCAACCCGAAAAGCAAGCCGGAATTCGTCCACACACTGAACGGTTCGGGATTGGCGCTCGGGCGGACGGTAGCGGCCATTTTGGAAAATCATCAGCAGGCCGACGGCAGCGTGCGGATTCCGAAAGCGCTCCAGCCCTACATGGGCGGAAAGGAATTCATCCGTCCGGCGGGACAGTGACGGAAGGAAAAGCAGGGATGAACGTGAAGGGGGGACCGTTTTCCCGGTGGTATTTCCTTACATACCGCAACGGGAAAACAGGTCCCATTCCTTTCTCAATAAATCTCTCTGAACCAATCTGGGGGATTCGACACTCCCCAAGGCTAAAGCACCAGAGGCACTCCCTTTGGTCGCCGTGGGATTCCCCTCCCTTGTCCGATCAGTAAAAATCTTCTCGCACCCATATTGTTGAAGCGCATCCAATTTGGAACGGGAGATGATCCGGGAGAGAAAGCAAGCCCGGTTTGGCGGCGGCCCGCGCACGGGGGAGGTTAGGCGGACGGCCGCGGGTGATGGATGACAGGAAACTGAAAATGGCTCAATCTCTTATAAACGACCCCAATCTTTCCATTCAGGAGATTTGTGAAACGCTTCAGGTGTCCAAGGCGACACTTTATCGGTATCTGGGTAAGAAAAAACCGTCCAAATAAAGGACCGGAGGAGTTTAGTTCCAATGGATGGAATCTGCTTTACCCCTAATGACAGCTTTACCTGATCCGAATTTTTCAGCGAATTGCCATTAACAATCATTATTGGAAGGTCATTTTAATGCTGACCACTTCCGGTTGGTTGCCGATTCGTAACGGTGGACCCCATGTACCGTAACCTGATGATACGATGAGGTGGTAGGTCCCTTTCTTTAGCAGGCCCCAATCCAGTTCGTAGACTAGCCCGGTTATCAGGTTAGCGGGAAATATTTGTCCACTGTGGGTATGTCCAGACAGTTGCAGATCGATGCCGTTTGCTTCGGCCTCTTTCAGATCAACGGGCTGGTGGTCCAATAGAATTAAGGGCTTGGAAGAATCAATCCCCTTGATTAAATCTTTCAGTTCCATCCGTGCCGGTACGCTGTGTCGATTGGGATCGTCTCTCCCTATGAGATAAAAGCTGTCTCTGACGCTGACATAGTTGTCCTTTAAGACATGGATCCTTGCTTCTTTCAAGTATCGCATTAATGCACTGTTATCATCGCGCAGATCACGATCATGGTTCCCGGGAACAGCGAATGTTCCGTATGGTACTTGTATCTGCGCCAAAACTTCAGCTAATTTTCTGGCTTCTCTCTGCGGGAGACTCCCATCCGTTATATCTCCAGCCAGCACAACGATGTCAGGCTTGATTTCATGAATCATTTCGATCAAGCGGTTAAGCCGTTCAGTATCAATAATGGGGCCATAATGAATGTCAGAAATCATGGCTATTTGGAGTTGCTGCAGGGGGCCGGCATCTTTGTCTACCGTAACATGATATTCTGTTATTACCGAGTTGCGGGCATTCCAACCGCCATAAGCCACGGTACCCAAAACGAGGATGACCACCACGACACCCAAAGTCAGCGGCGTCTTTGGATGTTCCTTTATGACCGCGGGTACAAAATTGACCCATTTATCAATCAGCCTGAGTAAATCGATCGTCAGGAGCAACAAAAAAACATACAAAACAGCCACCATCGAATACCCTCCCCAAATGATGAACCAGGGCGCGATGGAGGCAGGTAGAACATCCTCTCCCAGTTCTGCTACGGGGAAGGGCAAGACCAATAAGAAGAAAACAACCAAATAAAGTGTCCGGTTAAAACAGGAAGCCGATTTGCCAAGAGTATTCCATCCCTTGCGGCCTATGTAGTAACACATCACACCATATAACACTAAAAATACAGTTATAATGAGACCCCACACGTTTGTTGATCCCCTCCGTGGTATAGTTCGAGATAATATTAAACAGGGCGTAGTGAATAGGATCAGATGACTTTCGTGAATCTTTTGGTTGATATTGCGTGTTATTTTTTATTATAGGCGTACTTCATCCAAAGCGAAATACTGTGCCAAATGACGAGAATTCAAGCGGTCTGGGAAAAAAGACGGTTCGGGGAACTGCTCCAAAGCGGTTCCCCACTCGCGTTCCCCATGTTTCTGTCGAGTGACTCCGGGGTGTGTTTGGTGATTCGCTCAGGCGGCAACATTTTTACCCGAGGGGACCCCTTGTGTTACCACCAAACAAGCTTTCTTTCGGTCTCAAAAGTCAGTATCAAAATCACAGTCTCTCAATAAGGGTGTATTTGGATCTCAAGAACCGAAGGAATCCAACGGAGATGCACCAAAAATGAATCCTTCACAAGTGAATCCGCCACAGGTGAGTCCGCCACAAAGGGTGATTGCATGACCATACATACTCCAGGGGTAGACGTTCATTCCATCAAAGGGCGATGATTTCCTGTTCGCAACATGGTGGTACCCAACCGGGGCGGAGAAATTACATGTCCCGGAACCAAGTCGGACTGAACAAACGCCGTTCATGTGAGCCTGCCAGAAATACACCCACCGAAAATACAGCCTCCCCAATTGAAACTCCCCAATGAACGCCTTTTAAGTGGAAAAATGTCCTGAGATGTTGATCTCAGGACATTTTCTTTCTCTGATGTTGCTGACAAACCCATACGCGGGCTCGGTCGGGATGGTGGGTCGTCACTGATCTCACGACTTCACCCGCCCCGGTTTTCGTTCCCCTCTACCGGGAACGACCGACTGCATCCGATCATAATACTTCAGCAACGATTCTCCCGCCGGTTCAACGGTGATAACCGTATCCCCGTCCCTGTTGTGTCCGATGAAGATCCGGTAATGATGGGAACCTTTGCTCGCGCGGATGACTTTGGGAGCGTGTTCCGAATATACCAACCAGTCCTCTCCCACCAGCCGGACGATCTGGTTTCGATAGACCACGTCGGTCGAAAAATCGTCGGCATCGATGGTGTATGCCGCTTTTTCTCCGGTCGATCGGGAGGGATCGGGTACGGCGCTATCGGGTATGGGGAGATTCCCCATTTTTTTCAGTTGGGTGAATTGGAATGGAGTTCCCTGATTGGAACAGCCCCACAAAAAGATGAATAGCAAAATGAATAACAGAGGAAGCCACCAGATCCTTTTCACTCGATCAGCACTCCTTCCACAAAAATGAGTGGAGAGACGGGAATATGATTTCCCGTCTCCCTTTTTGCCGCATTATTTCGGGGGGACGAAAGGACCTTGGCGATTGGCCTGATCCAACTCCCACATATAAACGGTGAAACCTCTTTGGTTAAGCACATCGGAAATGTCAACATCTTTTTTGTCTTCCGTGTGCTGCGTCCTCTTTCTGACGATGCCATCCGCCACCATGATAATGGCCGTATGGTCCACATCCGGGTCGTTGCTGAAGTTGATGTTGATGACATCACCGATGTCCAAATCGAGGGGGTTGTCGGTCAATTTGGCCCGGACTTTCATATGTTGGAAAAAGTTGTTGGCGCCTCCCCAGGTATGGCTGGGGCCGAGTAACCACCAGTCATTGTAATACCAGTCGTATTCAGGAGGCAGCATTCCCCCGTACCATTCCACCATACCGCCCTTCTGCAGGGCTTGCGAGACGAAGTTGGTGCAATCATTCCAGCATTCTGGATTTTCCTCGTTGCAGTCGTGATACCAATAGTAAAAGCCGTATTCTTCGTTGTTGCGGCCGTCCCACCATTGATGGGCATAGTCCACGGCGGCTTTTCTATCATAGGGATAGATGGTCTCCTGGGTGGTCACCTTTCTCTTTTGCTGGTTTTTCATGATGGTTTCTCGATCCACATCGACGGGAAGCAGGGAGTGCAATGTTCGTCGTTCCTTGTCACTCAGTCCTTTTCCCTGTTTGATTTTATCCTGAAATTTTTTGATCTGCTCGTTTTTCTTAATATTTTCATAGCGATCGATGAACCGGACGAAATCGACGATCTCATCCCGGTCGTCCTTTGGCAATTCACCGGGTGCAGAGCCCAATTCAAAAACAAACGCCTGAAAGGCCGGATCGTTGATGTCCGCCTTGATGTTCTTGCCTTTTTTTCCGCCAGTTCTTCGATGACAGCCATGGTCTTGGCGTATTTGGCCTTCGCCGAATGTACTTCCGATGGCTTCGGTTCCGGATAGTATGAGATTTCCGGAAGCTTCTCATGAGTGAGCGCCGTCTCGGGAGCCTTCGTCTTTTCAGCCGAAACCGTTGACACCTGCCGGCAGAGCGAGGGTGACAAAAAGCGCGGACACGATCAACCCATACACGAATCGTCCCAACCCTAATCACTCCCATATTATAGTTCTATTTCCTGCAAATACATATTAACATGAGTAGAACTGAAGTGCTATTTTAAAAATGGGACTTTTTCTGACAAAAATCGACATGATGAAAACGATTGCAATCCGGTTTCATCGTGGCAAGTTTTAAAAGTGGAGAGATTCCTTTTTGTAACGGTAATGTGGAGTGAAGTTGCCGGAGGGTCCTTCGCAAAAACAACGTTTCAAGAATCCAGTGTTCATTGACGCAACGGTGTTGATCAATGCTGCCTCCAGCCCGGTTGGGCAGTTGGACGCTGACGGGTTGCTTTTGTTTTCGGATCAACAAAGCTTGCGTGATCGCGTTTGATTTGACATTCTTCCGGGCAACGTCGTTTCTCAACCCTTGACAATTTGACGTGTTTGAGTATAATGACATCATGTCTTCATCTATCATGGAGAGGTGGTCGAGTGGTTTAAGGCAGCGGTCTTGAAAACCGCCGAGGGCTTACGCCCTCCGTGGGTTCGAATCCCACCCTCTCCGCCAATCGGGAAGAAGCCGTTCTGCTCATGCAGAACGGCTTTTTTTGACTTGACATCATCATATTCGGTTTCGGGAATGAAATGCTTTCATCGTGGAAAGCAGGAGCGGGAAAATTGTCTGGGGTGCACAAGCTCAAACGGATGTAAAAGACCCAAGCACATCAGGTATTTTCTTCAGTTTGGAGACAGGGTTCGGGAATGACTGAACGTTCCGATTGGATGCGGAGCCGTCTCGATGACGGCTCCTTTTTTTCACGATCTTTTCGGCTTAAACGTGTGACAATCGGTTTCCTCGGAGTTTGCTGCCTGCTCTCCTCGATGGCTGACGACATAGATCCGATCGGCTTTGCATTTGTTGCCTTCGCCCCAGTAAGTGCAATTGTTGACTTCGCACAGTACGTCTCGCGCCATGCTTGTCACCCCTTTGCTTGGACGTATGTTTATTGTTCACGATCCGGCCGCAAATATGACGGTGATTTCAGGAAGTATTTCCGAAACTCGGTGTCAAGGGCGCACCCTGATGCTTTTTACCACATAGGATGAGGGTGTGGGGCAATCGCCCAGAACCAACAGGAGATCATCGGCATGGAGGGATGGGAAACCCATGTGCGGCATCACGGGATGGATTGACTGGAAACGGGATTTGCGAAAACAGGTCGCGATTTTGGAGACAATGAACCAAACCCATTGTCATCGCGGACCGGATGCGGAGGGAAAATGGGTATCCCGGCACGCGGCATTGGGTCATCGACGCCTGGCCGTCATCGATCTGGAAGGGGGAGCCCAGCCGATGGTCCGGCGGAGCGGGGAACGATCATACGTCATTGTATACAATGGAGAACTGTACAATATGGACGAACTGCGCCGGGAGTTGGAGCAATGCGGCCACCGCATGGAATCGCGATCCGACACCGAGCTGGTATTGCGGGCGTACATGCAATGGGGACCGGCATGCATGAGCCGGTTACGGGGAATTTTTGCCTACGCCATTTGGGATGAAGCGGAAGAACGACTTTTTCTGGCGCGAGACCGTATCGGTGTAAAACCTTTGTTCTATGCGGTACGTGATGGCGCGTTTCTGTTTGGTTCCGAGCTGAAATCCCTGTTGGCACATCCCGATGTGGAGCCGGTCATTGACGCTGAGGGGCTGGCCGAAGTGCTGGTAATGTCACCGGCGCGAACACCCGGCCACGGTGTATTCCGGGGAGTGGAGGAATTGCGCCCCGGATGGTGGATGATCGTCAACCGGGACGGAATCCGCAAACAACCGTATTGGACATTGGAAAGCCGGGAACACAGCGATGATCTGCCGACCACGATCGAACGGGTACGGTCGTTGTTCCAGGATACGGTTCGACGCCAATTGGTTTCCGACGTGCCGGTGGGAACGATGCTGTCCGGCGGATTGGACTCCAGTGCCATTTCCGCCTGGGCGTCCCGGGTGATGGAAGAGGAAGGTGCCGGCCCCGTGGATACTTTTTCCGTCGACTACGTGGGAAATGACCGACATTTCACGCCAAACGAGTTTCAGCCCAATGCCGATGCGCCTTGGGTCAAACGGATGAGTGAATATTTGGGGTCTCGTCACCACGTCATCGAAGTGGATTTACCGGAATTGATCAAGGCACTGACGGATGCCGTTCGGGCACGGGATCTGCCGGGGATGACGGATGTGGACGCTTCGCTTCTCCTGTTTTGCAAGGAAATCAAACAGACGGCCACGATGGTGCTTTCGGGTGAATGTGCCGACGAAGTATTCGGGGGCTATCCATGGTTTCACCGACGGGAAATGGTGGAAGCGGCCACGTTTCCTTGGGCGCGCATGACGGATCAGAGGGTCCGCTTCCTCTCTCCGGAGGTGACTCGCATCACTCATCCTGTCGAGTATGTACAGGAACGGTATCGGGAAGCGATTGCCGAAGTACCCGCGCTTGACGGAGAAGAGGGTTTGAACGCCCGTATGCGGGAGATGTTTTACCTCAACCTCACGCGTTGGATGCCGACGCTCTTGGACCGCAAAGATCGCATGAGTATGGCGGTCGGATTGGAAGTGCGGGTGCCGTTTTGCGATCATCCGCTGGTGGAATACATGTGGAACGTTCCATGGGAATGGAAGGCATTGGAGGGAAGGGAAAAGGGACTGCTCAGACGGGCATTGACCGGTATCCTGCCTGATGACGTGTTGTGGCGCAAAAAAAGTCCCTACCCGAAAACGCACGATCCGGGTTATTTAACCGCTGTGGTGGATCAGGTCCTGCAATTGCTGGACGATCCGCAATCCCCGTTGCGTGATCTCTTGGATATGGAAGCGGTTCGATCATTTGCCCGTTCCGATCTTTCCAAGGTTCATCTTCCCTGGTTCGGACAACTGATGAACGTACCGCAATTATTTGCCCATTGGTGGCAATTGGATATGTGGATGCGCGAATATGGCGTGTCGATCAAGGTATAGATGAACAAACGGAAGCGTCGGATGTGAGCAAAACCGTTTTGCCCGGAAGCAAGAACGAACCGGCAGTACCGCGGCCCCCGCCCTTCGATCACACCGGAATACATCGGGGGCCGGTGCAGATTGTTGCGGATGTGTTCATGCGTCTTCTCATTGGATGTATGTCAGTCAGTCTTTTCGGTGGGTGTACGTCAGTTGGCACGAAAACTGGTTCATGTCCGGTTTCATCTTTTCCCCACTCCCAAATTGTTATGCCGTTGGAGAAGGCCTCCCTCTCAAAGAGTGAATAATATGAGGTGAACGCTTGAGTTTTCCCTGCTGAGCGTTTCTCTGTTTTACGTGAGGATGAAAAAATTCTTGACCGTTTTTGTCGAAACCCTTCCATGATACGAACATATGTTCTATAATAGGGGTACAAATTACCCTCGTGAAGGGGGATGGCCATGGAACGTTGGATTCAACTAATGGCCGCCATTATTGCGCTGTTTCGTTTGGTGTTGGAATTGCGGGAACTATGGGGGCGTCGGCAAAAACGGTCCAATCGGAGAAAGAGAAAGTGACACCTTCTCATTCCCTGTATCGGTTGCAGGAAAATTTCCAATGTGGTAGAATAAACTTTGACCTTATGCGCCCGTAGCTCAGCAGGATAGAGCAGCGGTTTCCTAAACCGCGTGTCGGAGGTTCGAGTCCTCTCGGGCGCGCCACTTGGTATAAGGAGGCTCCATGACTTTGTGATCGTTAGTGGCGGTGTCACTGGGTGCCATTGGAGTGGTCCTTCTCATTTTGGATGTTGTCACGGGCTATACTCTGTTGTTCAAATGGGGAATGGGTCTGCTTCAAAAGCGGTTCATGCGAAAAATTCACGAGTAAACAGCCCGTTTCGTAACAGAGAAAAGGGTCGCCACCAAAGTCATGGCAGTGAATGAAGTGAGTTACCACGCCCCGGATGAAGCGAGAAGTACGCCCCGTCGGCGATGGGGTTTACGGCAATGGTCTTTGAACGACAACAGCCCCGAACTTGTCTCGGGGCTTTTTTCGTTCGTTCTAGGCCCTGACTGGCTCCTGTTGCAATAACCGGTCAAAATACGGGGTGAAGGCCGAGTCTCCGGAGTAGGATACAAACAAATAGTCACGGGCCCTTGTCATCCCTATGTACAGTAAGGAAGCTTCTTGGGCCGGATTGACTTCTTGATGGTGAAATGGCATACTGTCTACGCCCGCCACGAAAGCTGCCTTGAAGTCCAGTCCCTTGCTGCTGTGTATCGTGCAGATCTTGACAGCTGCTTCATCTTTGTTGAAATTCATTTTGGTGTCTCTGCTTTCCGATATCCAGTAATAGGGAATGTCCCTTTGTTTCAGGTGTTGTTGAAGGAGCCGCACAATCGGGTATGATTGATTGTTGTAGCGATATACAACGGCGATCTCCTCGTAAGGGACCCGTTTTTCATAGTGCAACCGTTCGATCTGTTGTGCCACCCATGCCAATTCTTCCGAGAGGGATGCCGCTTTGTGAATGACGGGTGTATCGCCGGGACGTTGAGAGCTTTCAGGAGGGATCACCTCCATATCGTCCCCCTGATCGTGGTCAGCCAACCCGTGTGTTTGATAAAAATCCCATGCCATCTGGATAATGGGTGCGGTGTTGCGGTAGTTTTTCTTCAAAACACGGGAACGTCCCCGAAAGCTCAAACCAATATCCTGAGCAAAGTTTCTCCGGCGGGAGTAGACGGTTTGGGCGCGATCCTCAACGATCAAGAGGGACATCGTTTCCGGATTGAGCAGTTTCACCACCAGTTTCAACCATTCGCTGGAAAAATCCTGTCCTTCGTCGATTAACACTGCGTCATATTGGGGAAAATGCTCCACACCTTTTTCCAAGCGTTTGAGAACGTCAGGGATTTGTTCATCTTTCGAAATCCCGAACACCTCCATCAGCCACTGGTGAAAATGTCGGACCGTGATTCGACCGCGGTTCGGGGGCGGGGTTACCATCGAATCTGCGCTGAGTTCGCCGATATTTTCCCGCAATTTGTGCTGGATCATTTGATCGATGAATCGAGCCAAAGCGATATTGTAACACAAAACGAGAATGTGCCAATCCGGATGAGACTCAGCCAGGATCTTGGCTCGACTGGCCAGAATCAGCGTTTTTCCACTTCCCGCCACGCCGCGAATCAATCGATGTTTGTCCCCGATCTGTTTGGCCAGGTTCTCCTGCTGGAGATCCATCACTTTTACATCGTCCAGTTCCACCAGTGCATACCGGGAACCGGGTAATGGACGGACAGGTTTATATTCCGCACTGATTCGCACTTCAGGAAAAAGATGATAACGAATGGTCCGGATGTCCTTTTGACTTAAGGGAACATGCCGGAACGACGCAACGAACATGTTTTTGATTTTTTGCAACAGATCCTTGGGAGAGAAAGATTCACTTTGCGGGTCGATGTCATCACGTGTCAGGCACAGTTTTGGATTCAATACATCCGCGAGGGCATGTTGATTCAGATCCTGTCGGGTGAGACGGGTCATTACGACACCGTAACCGTAGGGAAATTTCAGACGATGCTTGTATTTTCCTTCCAGTTGTATCAAGCTTTTGTCCCGCTCCAACAGGCTGGCGATCCGAAAAGCATATTCCCTCGCTTGTTTCAACGGACTTTTCCGTACAGTCAAACCGTTGGAGGTTTGGACAAACCATTGGTCCGGATTCAATCGGTGCAATGCATTTTTGGTGTAGTCTTTCACTTCCAGAACAACCATCCCCAGATCGGGGCCGATCAGGACAAAGTCCGGGCGCATGCCTTGGATGTCCGGTTCGTAATAGACAATGTAATCGTCGGGTAAAAAGTGACGCAATACTTGAAACAATAGCCGTTCACCTGCGGTGACGGTTGAAGGGAGCTTCTCAGGTACACTTTGGGCCATAAGATGTTCTCTCCTTCACTAGTATCAGAAGGTTATAAATAAAAAATCAATCCATATTGTATCATTTTTATTTGACAGTTCAATCGAACTGATGCTCCCCATCCATAAAATCAGACGATTCCTAAAAAGAGCGTGTCCCGTAAGGAGGCAATGTTTTCCCAGGCGAGCGACTTACCAAGCCCAGCTGAGCGAAGATCCGGGAAGCGCAGGGATTGAATCGCGGGCAATACCCTCTAAGCGAAGCGTACTTTGCCCGCGGCCTGCGCTCCGGGTCGAAGCGGCCATAATCTGCTTCCCAAAAGGGCGCAGGTGGAGCGAGCCGGGAAAGCAATGTGGACAGTATTCACCAGACAGCCTTAGTGCTAGTGCAGAACCTTTATTCCTGATATAAAATAGGACATATCCGTAATATATGGAGGTTTATTCGAGCATGCGTCATGAAACGATTGATCTTATCTTCGATGCGGCCGTCGAAGTTTTTGCCGAATACGGATTTGAACGGGCAAAAGTGGACGATATCGCCATGAAGGCGGGCATCGCCAAAGGAACAATATACTATCATTTCAAAAGTAAGGAAGAACTTTTCATCGCTTTGATGAACGAAGGTTTGGAAAAAATGCTGGATCGCGCACAAATTGAGATGGAACGAGCGGTGTCACCTCGGGAGCAGCTTCGTCGCATGTTGGCGGCTCAAGTGCATTTTTTGATTGGACACGGGACGTTCACCAAGCTGTTGTTGACAGAAGTATGGGGGTCCAAGGAACGACAGCAGGCGTTTCGGACTCGCATCCGTCAATACACCGACCTGATTGAGCAGGTTTTGCGCAACGGAATGAATCAGGGCATATTCCATTTAGCCCATCCGAATGAAACAGCCGCTTCCATTTTTGGGGCCGTCAGCGTGGCGGTTTTGCACACGATTTATCGTTGTCAGGATCAATCGGGACAAATGGAGGCGGAAATCTCCAAAATCATTGACACTTTGGAACATCTGTTGTTTACGGGGATCACCGCTTGAGTTGGATTGGTGTTTTTTGAGGTTGCAAATTTTAAAAGATGAAGTATAATGACATTTGTACTGACCAGTCAGTATACCGTGATGGGGAGGATGAGCCAATGAGAAGAAAAAAAACCGCATGGAGATGGCCGAAAACGTACGGTCTGGTGAACATGTGGGAAAAACCTGGCTTGCGGTTGGGGTTGTTGGGAATTATCTTGGTTCCCGTCATTTACAGTTTTATTTATCTGTGGGCATTTTATGATCCTTATGCAAATGTGGACCGCCTCCCTGTCGCTGTGGTCAATGAAGATCAGGGAGCGGTGACGGATGGAAAGGCGATCCGTGCCGGTGATGATCTGGTCAAGGAATTGAAGAAGGAAAAAAAATTGGATTGGCATTTTGTTTCACGCAAAGAAATGGAGAAAGGCTTTCGGGAAGACCGCTATTATTTCGGTGTTGTCATTCCACGGGATTTTTCCCGCAGGGCGGTCAGTGTGAACAGTGCCGCTCCGTTGAAAGGGGAATTGGCGTTTTATATTGATGAAGGAAAAAACTTCATTTCCTCCCAAATCGGCCGCAAGGCTTTTTTGGCCATGGAAGGAGAAATCCAGCGACAATTGACGGAGATGTACGCTCGTGGGATGTTGGATAAAATGAAGCATTCCACCCAAGATTTGGCCAAAGCCGCCGATGGAGCCGGAACATTGGCCGATTCCACCGGGCAGGCCGCATCTGCCGGTCGAAAGATCAATTCGGGAGTCAAACAGTTGGAGCAGGGAGCGCAGCGATTGAAACAAGGCGGTACCCAGCTGGACAGCGGTGCACAAGGATTGGCCCAGGGCGCTGCCCGGGCTGGCGATGGAGCCGGTCAATTGGCTGCCGGAGCGGAACGCCTGAATAACGGAATCCATCAATTATCCCAAGGGATTCAACGGGGGGCGGAAGGAGCCGCCCAACTGCAAGAAGGTGCTCGGCAGGTGAAGGACGGTTTGCAGGAAGCCTCTCGGAAAGTAAACGACGGATTGTTGCCGGGTTCCGCGCAGGTAGCCGATGGAAGCAAAAAAATGGAGGAAGGAGCCGAACAGGCGCAAGCGACATACCAACAATTGCTCAAACGCTATCCTTGGCTGAAAGCAGACCCGGACGGCATCAAGCTGGCAATCATTTTGACGGGAATGCGCGATGGCGGACAGCGGTTGTCCGCTGGAGCCGATCAATTGCATCAGGGAGTGGCGCATTTAAATGACGGATTGAGCCGCTTGGCCGACGGTCAGGATCGTGTGGTTCAGGGAACCGAACAATTGCACGACGGGATCGTCCAACAACAAGCGGGTGCGGCGCAATTGGCGTCCGGATCGTCGCAATTGGCCGGGAAATTGCGTGAGCTTCAACAGGGAATGGCCAACCTGATCTCCGGTATCGGTCAATGGCGAGACGGACTCGGTCAATGGGTCGACGGTCAGAAACAGCTGACGGGCGGACTGTCCCAACTGGATGAAGGTACCGATCGGTTGAGCGACGGATTGACTCGTATCACGGATGGACAAATCCGATTGGCTCACGGATTGGAAGAGGGGACGGACAAAGCCCGCGACCAGTTGCGTGGGGGCGACGCCAAAGCCAAGATGATGGCCGATCCGGTCGATATGAAGGAAGACCGATTGAACCCGGTGCCCAACTATGCGACTGCCTTGACTCCGTATTTCCTGTCGCTTTCCCTGTGGGTGGGCGGCTTGATTCTGTTTACGATTCTGGATCTCTACCGGTCTCCGTTGGAGAAACAACAACGCATCTCCTGGATAGCGGGTGGACTGATCGGTGTCTTGCAAGCGGTCGTGGCTACCACTGCGCTGACGAGGGGGTTGGGGATTTCTCCGCAACATCCTGTGGGAATTTACGCGTTTGCGATCCTCATGTCGTTTGTGTTTATCGCGTTGAATCAAATGTTGGTACTGTTGTTGAACAACGTGGGCCGATTCTTGTCCATTTTGCTGTTGATGCTGCAATTGGCCTCCAGCGGAGGCACCTATCCCGTCGAGTTGTTGCCGGCCTTTTTCCGTCACATCCATCCCTACCTGCCGATGACCTATTCTGTGGAGGGACTGCGTGCCGCCGTTTCTACCGGAGATGTCAGCGTATTGACACGCGATGCCTGGATTTTGGTCGGATTTGGGGCAGGTGCTTTGCTGGTCGTGGAATTGTACCGCGTGTGGCAGGGATTTCGCCTGCAACGGATAAAACAAGCGGAAGCTGGCGTGTAGGAAAAATCTGTATCGATTGGAGTAGAAAAACCTGTTTCCCGTGAAACAATACCGGCTGTTGATGAAAAGTATTTATATGATTGGTTTCAGGGCGTGTCTAGTCATTTCAACAGGGGCAATGTTTTTCCATGACTTTCTCAAGCTTGACTGAGCAGAAAACCGGAAGAGCGAGAGAATTCATTCGCGGGCAATTTTAAGAAAACCCAGCCCTTCAGGGTTGGAACGAAAGCGAGCGTCGAATGCGGGAGGGCTTGGTCCCTCTCGCAAGTCCGACAGCATGTTGGTGCAACCAAGCCGAGAAGTACGCAAACACTGGAAACGGCTATGCAAGCAAAAAAACTCATGAGATGACAATCACCCGGGCTTGGATGAAGCCATCGTGGATGGATGTAGGGTGCCACGCCGGATGAAGCGAGAAGCCCACGACGACAAAGGGGGTGACCAGTGGAACGGAAGCAGGCACTGAGCGCCGCATATCGGATCGGCAGCTCCTCCTCCGACAGGATTTCCCCGGCGTGAAAATTACCTCTGCCGTGGGGATGAGGAAATACTCCGTATCCCGCATGCCGAACGCGTCTTCTTCAAATTTGGGCAACTGACCCGTACCGGTCATGCTCTGCCTGTTCAGAGTCGGGAATCGGAGATTTCTCAACCATCCCTCCATTCTTCGGCACCGCTTTTTTTTTTTTTGCGCATCTCCTCCTTAAATCGTAATTTTTCCGTTTTACAAATGGTGGTGAGTGGCGTATAATCATCGGTGACCAGGATTATTCAAAAGATGTCAAAGGTGGGTATCCAAAATGAAAAAGATCGGTTTCGGTTTGTTGGCCGTTCTGCTTTGTAGTTTGACGGCGTTGGCGGGATGTGCCAAGCCGAAGGCGGCCGATCATGCAAATGGTAAGATCGCGGTATATGCCAGCATTTATCCGCTCGCCTATTTTGCGGAACAAATCGGAGGAAATCGGGTTGATGTCCGTACATTGGTTCCGCCCGGAACGGAACCGCATGAATTCGAGCTGTCGACTCAGGATATGGCCCGATTGAGCCAAGCGGATGTGTTCATTTACAATGGTGCGGGATTTGAAGCATGGTCTGAACAAGCCAAACAGGCGCTCGATCCGAGTCGGACGTTGCAGGTGAATGCGACCAAAGGAGTCCCGTTGCTTAAGGCCGAGGCGGAGCATGCCGATCATGGTGAACATGAGGAGCATGGACACGGGCACGAAGGTGTTGATCCGCATGTTTGGCTCGATCCGAAGCGCGCCATGATTCAGGCACGCAACATTCGGGACGGTTTGATCCAAGCCGATCCGCGTCACAAAGCGGAATATGAAGCCAATTATGTGAAATTGCAACAACGTTTGAGCGAGTTGGACCGGGAATATGCGGATTTGGTGAAACGCACTCCCGTCAAGACATTTTTGGTTTCTCATGCGGCATTTGGATATCTGGCGGATCGCTACGGGTTGCAACAAATCGCCATCGCCGGTTTGTCTCCGAGCGATGAACCCAGTGCCAAGGAGTTGCAGGCGTTGATCGAAACGGCCAAACGGAAAAAGGTGCGTGCCATCTTTTTTGAAACACTGGTCAATGCCAAAACAGCGGAAACCCTGAAAAGGGAAATCGGAGCGAAGGCCTCGACGCTCAATCCGCTGGAAGGGTTAACGCCGGAGGAGATCAAACGCGGGGAGGACTACTTCACGATTATGGAGAAAAACCGGAAGAACCTGGCTCAAGCGTGGGGGGTCCAACCATGACGGATATGATTCGGATGGAACGCGTTTATTTTTCGTATCAAAATGAAAAAGTGTTGGACAATGTGAGCCTGACACTGCATCAGGGAGAGTTTTTGGCCTTGGTCGGGCCGAACGGCTCAGGAAAATCAACGCTGGTCAAATTGGCGCTCGGTTGGCTCAAACCGCAAGCGGGCGAGATTCAACTGATGGGACAGGACATCAGGCGGTTTCGCGATCGCGACAAGATCGGCTATGTCTCCCAAAAAGCCAATAGTTTCAATTTGGGGTTTCCCGCGACCGTTTTCGAAGTGGTGGCCACAGGATTGTACGGGAAAATGGGTTTGTTCCGTTGGATGGGAAGAAAGGAAAAACAAAAGGTGTATGAAGCGATCGAGCAGGTGGGTTTGAGTCATTTGTCCCACCGCAACATCGGTCGCCTTTCCGGGGGACAACAACAACGTGCGTTTATTGCACGCGCGTTGGTAAGTGATCCCGACCTGCTGATATTGGATGAGCCGACCGTTGGAGTCGATGCCGAATCAGTTGAGCGGTTTTATCGGTTGCTGACACATTTGCACCGGGAAAAGAAGTTGACGCTGTTGTTGGTCACGCATGATATCGGTGCCGTCACCACCTATGTGGACCGGATCGCCTGTTTGAACAAGCGGATTTTCTTCCATGGCGACCCGGAGGAATTTACCAGAAAGCAAAAAGAGATTCTGACGGCCGCCTACGGCCACGAAGTGCAGTTGATTGACCACCAGCACGAGACAACAGAGGATAAGTCCTTGTTCGTCGGTACATGAGAATGGCAGCGAGGAGGGAAGCGCGTATTGGGGCGTGTTTGAATACAAGTGGTAAAATAGAGGGTGAACGCCCTGATGGTGCGTAAATGATGGAAGCAATGTGGCAATATGAGTTTATGCGGCATGCATTGCTGGCCGGGGTCATCATTGGACTGATCTCTCCATTGGTCGGCGTGTTTTTGGTAGTCCGCCGGTTGTCGCTGATTGCCGATGCATTGTCACATGTGACACTGTCCGGGATTGCCGCCGGCTTGCTTTTGCAAAGGGAAATTCCTTGGTTTCAATCATTCAATCCGCTCTATATGGGAACCGCTTTTTCCGTGGCGGGTGCATTGTTCGTCGAGCAGTTGCGTCGGTTGTATCGTTCGTATCAGGAGCTGGCGATTCCCATTATTCTCTCTGGCGGGATCGGACTCGGTGTGGTACTGATCAGTGCCGGAGACGGGTTTAATGTCAACGTCATGGGATATTTGTTCGGTTCCATCATTGCCGTTAACGATGAAGATGTGAAGTGGGTCGTGGTTGTCGGGGTCATCGTCGTATTGACGATCGCGCTTTTGTATAAGGAACTGTTCGCTCTCTCGTTTGATGAGGAGAGCGCGTACCTCTCCGGGATCCCCCGTCGCGGAATCAATTTGGTTTTTATCCTGTTGGTCGCACTGGTGATCACGGCATCGGTGCGTGTCGTGGGCATCTTGCTGGTCTCGGCGATGATGACCTTGCCGGTGGCCGCCAGCTTGCAATTGGCGCAAAGTTTTCGGCAAACGGTTTGGCTCTCTGTACTGTTTGCGGAGACGTCCGTGATCATTGGATTGATCTGTTCTTTTTACTTCGATTTGGCCCCTGGTGGCACGATCGTGTTGATCGCCGTTGGATGGCTGTTGTTGACGATCCTGTTGAAACGAATCCGACAGATCGGATGGTACCGTTGGATAAAACGGGAACAAGCGTCCGAATGAACCTTTTTCCAACAATGGGAATGGGAGCGGATCGGGATGGATTATCGACGTGCTTTGGAGAAATTGAAGGCAAACGGGTATAAATACACGGGCAAACGGGAAATGATGGTGCAGCTGTTCGCTGAAGAGAACCGCTATCTGTCCGCCAGGGAAGTGTTGGACCATATGCAGAAAGCCTACCCGGGCTTGAGCTTCGACACGGTGTACCGCAACCTTTCCCTGTTCGAGGATCTGGGTATTCTGGAAGGGACGGATTGGGATGGGGAGCGGCGGTATCGCTTCCGTTGCGAAGGCGATACACACCATCACCATTTGATCTGCACCGTTTGCGGACGGACGCGAAAATTGGAGATTTGTCCCATGAACGCCATCTTGGGTCAACCCGAGGACTTCCACATCACAGGTCATCGTTTTGAAATTTACGGCCGTTGTGCTGACTGTGACCAAAATTAAAGCATCAGGAGCAGAACCCACATGAACGCGGAGTATGAAAAATGGATGAAGGCTGCCATCGAGGAAGCAGAGAAAGCCTGGAAGATCGGGGAGGTACCGATCGGAGCGGTGATCGTCAGAAACGGCGAGATCATCGGCCGTGGGCATAATCTGCGTGAGACGGCCAAAGATCCCACGTTGCACGCGGAGATGATCGCCATTCGTCAGGCGGCGGAACGGCTGGGCGGATGGCGTTTGATCGGTTGTTCCTTGTATGTGACGCTGGAACCGTGTCCCATGTGTGCAGGCGCGATCGTACAATCCAGAATCGAGAAGGTTGTATTCGGTGCCTCTGATCCCAAGGCCGGATGTGCGGGTACATTGATGAACCTGCTGGAAGATGAACGGTTCAACCATCAGGCCGAAGTCATTCCCGGCGTCATGGCTGAGCAGTGCGGTTCGCTGTTGACTCATTTTTTCCGTGACCTGAGAGAACGGCGCAAACGGTAAAGGAGTTCGTTGGATGGATTTCCCCTTGACTTCCCGGCAGTTTACCCTTAAGATTATGTATTGTCCAGTACATCAAGCATCCTTGTGGAGAGGTGTCCGAGTGGTTGAAGGAGGCGGTCTCGAAAACCGTTGTACCGGTATTCCCGGTACCGTGGGTTCGAATCCCACCCTCTCCGCCAGATCCAAGATGCGAGGGAGTCACCCCGTTTGGGGTGGCTTTTTTTTATGGTTGGTCATCGCTATTGCCCTGAACGCTCCATCACCTTTCTTGGAAATACCGTTTATCCCATCCATTGTGAATATTTAAATGGAAGGGGTATGGGCCAAATCGGGTATGAGAAGCGTTTGTTTTTGGTGCTCGACGGGGCTCCTTATCCGGATTTCAGGTGATTTTCAGCTTGTATTCAAGGGCATTTCAGGTTCAGATAGCATAATGAAACCGTGGCCAAGCCAAGAGAGACAATATGGGCCACAAACAGCATCCCATGTTGCACAGGAAAGGAGGGGGACGTCTGGTCTGGCCGAAGTTGAACTGAATTTGGACATCCATACTGATGCATAGATGAAACCATACCGAATCATCCCAAAAGGAGGACAAAAACATGTTGGTAAAAGCGGCGGTTGCAAAAGCTTTGGTAGGGACAGTGTTGGGAACCATGGTCGCAACGGGTTCTTTGGCACCGGATCATACAGCCCATGCTCAACACCACACGGTCAAAATTGAAGCAAAACAACAGGTACAAACGTTAACAAAGGAACGGGCAAAACTCATCGCGTTGAAATACCACAAGGGAACCGTAAAATGGGTTAAATTGAAAAAGGAAAAAGGGAAGGCTATTTATCACGTTTGTATTAAGGGAAAAGACGGTAAAGTGCGGCTGGTGAAATTGGATGCCAAAACCGGGAAGCTCTGCAAATAAATTATCCGACCAGTTCAGCTGACACGTAACCAGATCTGTCGAATACCCGACTTTGGTGATCAGCAATCATTTTTTGTACGTGCGATCGTCTTTAGCAAATCCTACCCTCTCATTGTAAAAGCGGAGAAAATGTGTTACCATATAAGAACCGCGCTAGACGGGGAACTTGCGGTGCCCTGTAACCCGCAATCCGCATAGCGGGGTCGAATTCCCGTCCTGAGGCCTTCTCCGTGTGGGGTCAGGTCTGGGTAAGCGATGTTGAGGATTGGGTCCTGCGCAACGAGAACTTCCGAACCGTGTCAGGTCCTGACGGAAGCAGCACTAAGGAAGACCTCTCGTGTGCCGCAGGGGTGCCTGATCTGAGTCGGTTGCCCAGGAGCCGCCCGGACGGAAAGGTCGAAGGCGGGTGCGCGGTATACATAAGCGGGAAAGCATGGTGTCTCTGTAGCATGCCATGCTTTCCCTTTATTTATATGTAAAAAGGTATGTGAAAAACAGACGTCAAAAAATTTCCATTCTTAGGAGGAAGATGCATTCGGAACGAGAAATAAATTGTAGGATGAAACGGTTGCGGACCAAAACGGAAGAAACTGCTTTCTGTGATGGAAAGGCGGCGATTCTGCGGTAAAGGGGGGAGGTGGCATGGGGTGCCCATCGGGTTTCATCTCGATATGGAGCTGAGACAGTTAGTCGCCTGGTTGGAGCAAATGCCCCAAGCTGTCATGGTGGTGGATGACCGTGGAAGCGTCGTCGCGGCAAATCCGGAGTTTTTGTATTCCATCCGTCGTGACAGGGAAGAGGTGGAGGGAAAGCCTTTCACCCAATTTGTCGCCATTTCCAAAGAAGCGGTTGATTTCATTCACCATGCCGGCAATTCCTGTGCTTGGTATCAACAGGTAAACGGCAGTGTCATCGCAAGTGACGGGAGTTATTATCCCACGGATGTGCAAATGGTCCGTGGTTGGGACGGGCAGCGCCGGTATCATCTCCTTTTTTTCAACCGAATCACCCGGCGGATCGGGCCTCCTTTGCTGCAACGATTTGCTGATCATATGGTCTCCGATATCCATTTGGGAATCGTGTTGGTGGACGAACACGGGATTTTGACGGAGATCAACAGAGCGGCATGCGATTTGTTCAACGTTCAAAGGGGCAAACTGATTCATCAACCGCTCAAGAAGCTGATGGCCCTTGTATTGCCCGCACAAGAGCGGAATGTGCTGGAAAAAGCATTGACCGGCATTCCTACCCGAAATTATGCGACGACATGGACAATTGGTGAGAAACGCGTTCATCTTCTGGTTGACGCTCATACCTTGAGGGACGAAACCGGTCATATCTTGGGAGCGTACATGGTACTGAAAGATATGACCAACTTGCGTTTGTTGGAGGAACAAATCCAACGAAACGACCGTTTGGCGACAATCGGTCAGATTGCTGCAGGCACCGCTCACGAAATTCGAAATCCGCTGACTTCGATCAAAGGTTTTTTGCAGGTGATCAAGTACGCCCTCAAGGAAAAAGGGCATGTGAAAGAACAGGGATACACGGAGATCATGCTCCGCGAAATCAACCGGATCAACAGTTTGGTCAGCGAATTTCTGCTCCTCAGCAAACCGCGCAACATCAAACTCCGCCCGCTTCAAGTCACCGATGTTTGGAACGAAATGCTACCCATTGTTGAAAATGAAGCGATTTTACATAATATGGAAGTCCAATATGTGCCGGAACGCTCCGTTTTCCCCCTGGTCGTAGCGGATAGTGAGCTGTTAAAGCAGGTGTTTCTCAATCTGTGCAAAAACGCGATTGAGGCCATGGGGGAAGGCGGGATGCTAACCGTGCGGATCAGGTTGGAGGAAGCGGAACAAAAACTGGCTGTCGACGTGCAGGATACCGGGCCTGGCATTCCCCCTTATGCCTTGGACAAGATTTTTGACCCGTTTTTTACGACCAAAGAAAACGGAACCGGACTCGGTTTGCCCGTTTGCCAAAAAATCATTCACGAAATCGGGGGCATGATTCGCGTCTCCTCCAAAGAATGGGGAACCGTGTTCACGGTATTGATGCCGTATCTTGATTAAAGCGTATCTGGTGAATACCGTCCAATGGCTTCCCCGGCTACTATGCGCCCTCCAGGAAAGCAGGTCATGCCCGCTCCGTCCCGGAACGCAGGGCGCGGGCAACGCATGCTCCGCTTAAAGAAGTTACACGGGATTGCAGGGGTTCATTGATTGCATCGTTTGCAGGAGATACTCTCCCTTCCGAAAGTTTGCCGCTCGTGCGGCTTTTCCTTTTGGAAAAAAAGGGCCAACTGTAGTATGATGGAGTCGACAAGGAAAGAGAGATCTCCCGTACGAATACTGGAGTGATGGTTTTGTCGTATCGGGCACTGTACCGTGTTTGGCGGCCGCAGACCTTTCAGGATCTTGTCGGCCAAGAACACATCACTCGAACATTGCAAAATGCATTGGCAGAAGATTCTTTTTCGCATGCCTATCTGTTCAGCGGTCCAAGGGGAACCGGCAAGACCAGCGCGGCCAAAATCATGGCCAAGGCGGTCAACTGTGAAAAAGGTCCGGCACCGGAGCCGTGCAACGATTGTCAAACGTGTCGCCGCATCACCGAAGGCTCCTTAATGGATGTGGTGGAAATCGACGCGGCATCCAACCGGGGCGTCGACGAAATTCGGGATTTGCGGGACAAAGTGAAATACGCCCCGACCGAAGTGCGTTACAAAGTCTATATTATCGACGAAGTGCACATGCTGACGACAGAAGCGTTCAACGCTTTGCTGAAAACGCTGGAAGAGCCGCCGGGGCATGTGATTTTTATCCTGGCCACGACCGAACCGCACAAACTGCCGCCGACGATCATTTCCCGTTGTCAACGGTTCGCGTTTCGCCGGATCGCATTGCCTGAGATCGTCAGTCGCCTTCAATATATCTGCGAAGCGCAATCCGTGGAAACAGATGAGAATGCGTTGCATCAGATTGCACTCGCGGCGGACGGCGGAATGCGGGATGCATTGAGCTTATTGGATCAGGTATTGGCATTCGGTGGTCGGCGAGTGGACGAGGAAACGGTATTGGCAGTGACCGGTTCTGTCTCCCGTACCGAACTGGCGGGGATTTTGAGCGCTTTGGCTCACGCCGATGCCGGTGCGGCACTGGAGCGGGCAGACCGACTGATTATGGGTGGTTTGGAACCGGAACGTCTATTACAGGATCTGATCCATGCCTGTCGGGATTTGTTGCTGATGAAGACCGCACCTCAATTGCCGGAAGTGAAGGATCGGCTTCATCATCCCCTGTGGACGGAACTGGCGGAAAAATGGTCCGTCGACCGGTTGTCCGCAGTGATGGACGGTTTGATCGCGTATCAGCAACAAATGAAATGGACGCCGCATCCGAGAATTGTCCTGGAGCTGGCCATTGTGAACGCGTCGCAGTCCCGGCCAGCGGCGGGCGAGAAGGAGGAAGTCCCCCCTGACACGGTTCGCCGTCTTGAGGAACGAATCCGCCAGTTGGAGGAGCGGCTTCAGTCTATTCAGGGGCAAATCGCCACTCAAGGGTCACCCCAATCCGCAGGATTTCGTCGCCACGATCCCCCTCAAAAAGCGCCGGCACGTTCTGCCGGGGCGTCCGTCGAACAGGATCGGTGGAAGCGTTTGTTGCCACAATCAGACGCAGAAACCTTCCGCCATGTCAAGCAGTGGTGGCCGGATATTCTGCAAAAAGTAAAAGAGCGGAAAATCACGGTTCATGCATGGCTGGTGGATGGGGACCCTGTGATGGCTTCAAAAGACGCTGTAGTCGTCGCATTCAAAAACAAAATTCACCGGGAAACCACGGAAAAAGAGACAAACAAATCGTTGATTGAACAGGTTATGCAGGAAGTGCTGGGCAGTTCGTTCCGGTTGATCACGGTGATGCGTCAGGATTGGGACGCACTTTCCGACTCCATGGCTGAAATGTCTGCTGCGGCGGAAGAGGGAAGGAACGAGGATGCCCCCCGATCCGACGAGGTAATAAAAAAAGCGGTGGAGTTGTTTGGTGAGGATTTGGTGGAAGTGGTCGATTAGGTGCAGGCGCATGTTCGGCCATTTGCTGAAATCGGCTTTACCGGACACACCTTGAAACCGATAAAATAGAAGGGATAACTGCAGGCCTTTCGGCCTATGGGAGGAATCGATGATGATGCGGAACATGAACCAAATGATGAAACAAGTGAAAAAAATGCAGGAACAAATGCAAAAAGCGCAGGAAGAACTGGGTAAAAAAGAAGTGGAAGGCACGGCAGGGGGCGGTGTGGTCAAAGTAGTGATGAACGGGCACAAGCAGTTGGTTTCCGTGGAAATCGCTCCGGAAGTGGTGGACCCGGACGATGTGGAAATGCTGCAGGATCTCATCACAGCCGCTTTCCAAGATGCCCTGAAGAAAACGGATGAACTGATCGCCCAGGACCTCGGCAAATTTACTGGTGGACTCAATTTGCCCGGTTTGTTCTAATGGCAGGGTTGTATCCATAAAATAAAGGCATCAGGAGTGCATGGAAGTGTACGTACCTGAACCCATCTCCAAGTTGATCGAAGGTTTTATGAGGCTGCCGGGCATTGGACCGAAGACGGCCCAACGCCTGGCCTTTTTTGTGTTGAAAATGGAAGAGGAAGACGTAATGGATCTGGCCAAGGCACTCGTCCGTGCCAAACGTGATCTGCGCTTTTGCGCGGTTTGCAATAACATCAGCGACCGGGAGATATGCTCCATTTGCAGCGACAAGCATCGTGACCGGTCGACGATTTGTGTCGTGCAGGACCCCCGTGATGTCATGGCGATGGAACGGACGCGGGAATACAACGGGTTGTACCATGTCCTGCATGGAGCCATTTCACCCATGGAAGGGATCGGTCCGGATGAGTTGAAGATCCCTGAATTGTTGAAGCGGTTGGAAGATGAAACCGTGCAGGAGTTGATCCTGGCGACCAACCCCAATATTGAAGGGGAAGCAACCGCGATGTATTTGGCCAAATTGGTCAAGCCGTTCGGGCTGCGAGTTACCCGGATTGCCCATGGATTGCCCGTAGGCGGGGATTTGGAATATGCGGACGAGGTGACATTGACCAAGGCGCTGGAAGGTCGCCGGGAGCTATAAAGCTTGAGTGTGAAGGAGCGATTCACCATGCAGACACCGATGATTCCCACTCCTCCCTCCATCGATCCCCGTTCACAAAAGACTTCGGCCAAGGTGCAGTTGATTTCCGCCTGGATGCTGTTTCTCAGCTTTCTCACGATGATCCCGATGGAGTATGCTTCTTTGGATTGGGAAAAAACATCGGCAGGTACATGGCGGATCGTCGAAGCGGATCATTTGAGCCTGTCGCTGGCGTTGGCCTATGGTCTCTGGGCATTGTGGACAGTGGTGGGAACCGGCATTTTTCTGGTCGCCGGCGTCGTCAACCGATTCACCTACGAATGTGCGCATGCAGATATCACCTGGCGGGATCTGATCTACTTTTTGGCTTGGGTACAATGCCTGTCGCTCGTGCTTTCCCTTCCCTTTGAATTGTTTCCGGAAGCAGGGGGCAGTGTGAGCTTATTGTATCCGTATTTGCCGCATCTCATCATGTTGGGTCTGGGGTTGATCTTGTTTCGTCATCGCTTGCATCTGTTGGGATTTCGCCGTCCAACCTCCTATGGGTGGATGGTGTTTGCCATCATTTTGCTGTATGTGGTCGTCTTTTTCCGGTGGATCGATCAATGGGTGACCCATCCCGTAGCTCAATATTTTTCATTGGAGTTGGATTCGTGGCGGGAGGAAAGTATCTCCCAAGGCATTTATCAGGCCGGAACATCCGGATGGGGTGCATTGACCGGACAAATCGTGATGTTGGGTATGATCGGCCCTATTGCAGAAGAGATGTTGTTTCGGGGGGCTTTGCAGGAAGTATTGCGGCGCCGCCTCGGTGTGTGGGTGAGCGTTTTGTTGTCTTCCGTTTTGTTTGCACTGTTTCATGTGGATGTCGCCTTGCTGGCGCCTTTATTGGTGTTGGGGCTCATTCTCGGCTCTCTAAAGGCTGTCTTCCGCAGCCTGTGGGCGCCCATTTTGTTTCACATGGTCAACAACACCACATCGGTCATAATGGAATTGTTACATCGATAAACATGGCGGCGTCCGGTTTCATCTTGATCCGGGCGCCAGAGAAAAGACCGGCCCCCCTCCGTTCGAGATCGGGATCGTGTGTCGCCCCGCCGACCGTTCTATTCCCAAGTCCTCCTTCATATGCTTGTACCAAGGGGAGGGATGGACATGGGAATCAAATGGTGGATAATGGCGGGTGCTGGCGGCATGATCCTTTTTATGTTCCTCAGCCGATCCGCTTGGCGACCGCTCAAGTGGATCTGGTACGGGGTGTTGTATACGACGGTAGGGGCGATTGTATTGTTTCTGTTCAACCTGGTGGGCGAATGGATGCATTTCCGCATTCCCATCAATCCGATGACCGCCTTTATCACTGGAGTGCTCGGATTGCCCGGATTGTTGTATTTGGTGATCGTCAAGGGTTTTTTACTGGGTGGATGAACGTTGGATCATGATCATAAAAAAAGTGTTGACGAAACATGTCGACCGTGATATATTAATTCCTGTCGCCGATACGGATGG